>JANOCN010000060.1:0-9261 GCA_031412185.1 Betaproteobacteria bacterium
CGTCAAGGACAACGGCGTCGGCATCGAGGCCCAGATGCTGCCGAATATTTTTGATCTGTTCACCCAGGCTCCGAACAGTCTGGCGCGCGAGGACGTCGGCCTGGGCATCGGCCTGACCATCGTGCAGCGGATGGCCGCCGAACATGGCGGGACGGTCAGCGCGCACAGCGCCGGGTTGGGCCGCGGCAGTGAATTCATCCTGACCTTGCCAACGGTCGCTCCACCCGCTGTTGCGGTCGCCGCGCTGCCACCCGTCGCCCCGGCGCCGGAGATCGCCGCGCCGCAGCGGCGCCTGCTGCTGGTGGAGGACAGCGCCGACGCGCTGCAGGCGATGGCCGAGTTGTGCCGGATGCAGGGCTACGACTGCGCGGTGGCCACTGACGGGCCGCAAGGCCTGGCCGTCGCCATCGATCGGCGGCCCGAGATTGCCATCATCGATATCGGCCTGCCCGGGATGGACGGCTTTGGCCTGGCGGCGGAGTTGCGCCGGCTGAGCGGCCCAGACCTGATCCTCATAGCGATGAGCGGCTACTCGTCGACGGACATCCGGCTGCGCGCCGAGCAGGCCGGCTATGACGATTTTCTGGTCAAGCCCATTGACATGCCGGATTTGCTGAACCGACTGCAGGGACTGCCTATCGCGGCCCTGCCGACCCCTCGACCCCACTGCTGAAGGCCACTTTGAGCCCTGTCAACATCCTTTACGTCGAGGACAACGACGACATCCGCGAGATGGTACTTGAGCTGATCGATAGCGAGCACCGGCGCATCGTCGCCTGCGCCAATGCCGAAGACGCCTGGCTGCTGCTGCAGCGCGATGCGTTCGACGTTCTGGTCACCGATGTGAACCTGCCAGGAGGGTCGGGTGCCGAGCTGGCGCGCCGTTGGCTCGAAGGCGATGCGGCGCGCTGGGTGATCCTGTCTTCCGGCTTCGACTTCAAGTCGGGCCTGGCCAGCCTGGGTGCGAACGTGCGCGCGATCCCGAAGGAAGACATAGAGCAACTCGAACGGGTACTTGTCGAGATCGGCCAGCAACTGCAGCAGCGCGGGCCAGGCAACTGCTGATCGTCCACGCGCCCCGCCGACATTCTCGACGGAGCTGCCACTACGGGCAGCCGGTCGGGGCCGATACCGGATGGGTCAAGGTCGTCAGCGGGACGAAGAAGAGGGCCAGCGCCGCGCCTTGCTGCACCATCGGCACGGGATGTTGGACAATTCGGTCTGTGTCGTGAAATTCGGGCGTGCGCCCGGCGAGTAGGCGGACATCTCGAAGGCGAAGGTCGCTATCGTGGTGTCGGGAAGCGGCCCTTCGCCAGCGGCAGGACCCGGCCGATTGCAGACTTAAACCGTGCGACTGTGAATGTCAACTTTGGGCAACAAGCCGACGCAAGCCACTATCCCCATCCAGCCCCCATCAAACCATACACCACCGTGCGCACAAAACGGCAGCGTGGAGTCTCCTGCAATTTTTTCGGCGGTGCCCGGCTCGTCAGAAGCGCCGGTACAAATCACACAGATGCCTGAGCCGCTGCGCATGCTCCGGGCGCACCTGATCCCACGCAAACCGCCACTCCCAATACCCGTCACCCTTGCCGGGCAGGTTCATGCGGTGTTCACCGCCAAGGCCCAACACATCCTGCAGCGGATGGATGGCGGTGTCGGCCACGCTGGCGCAAGCGGCGCGGATCAGGTCCCAGTGGATCTCGTGGCCATCCGTCTGCAGGTAGTCGCCGGCATGCGCGCGTTCGGCCTCGCTCGCCTCTGACCACCAGCCTAGCGAGGTGTTGTTGTCGTGGGTGCCGCCGTACACCACGGTGTTGGGTTCGTAGTTGTGCGGCAGGTAGCTGTTGTCATTGCCACTGCCGAACGCAAAATGCAGCACGCGCATGCCGGGCAAATTGAACTGGTGGCGCAGCGCGTCGACTTCCGGTGTGATCACGCCCAGGTCTTCGGCAATGATGGGCAGCGGGCCGAGGGCGGCAGCGATGGCCTCGAACAGCGGCGCGCCTGGCCCGGGCAACCATTGGCCGACCACGGCGGTGGGTTCACTGGCCGGGATTTCCCAGTAGCCCGCGAAGCCACGAAAGTGGTCGATACGCACGATGTCCACCAGCGCGAAGGTGCGCCGCACGCGCTCCGTCCACCAGGCGTAAGCTTCCGCCGCATGCGCGCTCCAGCGGTACAGCGGGTTGCCCCAGCGCTGGCCGGTGGCGCTGAAATAGACGGGTGGCACACCGGCCACCACCTGCGGCCTACCTTGTGCGTCGAGCTCAAACAATTCCTGGCGCGCCCACACATCTGCGCTCTGGTAGGCCACGAAAATCGGCGCATCGCCGATGATCTTGACGCCATGTTCACTGGCGTAAGTGCGCAGCGCTTTCCATTGGCGAAAGAAGCACCATTGGCAGAATTGCCAGAACATCACGCCGCCCGCATAGTCGCTCGCCGCGCGCAGCAGGGTGGTTTTGTCGCGGCTCGCGACGAGCGGGTCCCAGTCGCACCACAGCGCCCAGCCGTTGGCGTCGGCCAGCGTCATGAACAGCGCATAGTCGTGCAGCCACACGGCATGCAACACGCAGAACTCCTGGAACTCCTGGCGCTGCTCGGCGCTGGCTGCGGCGGAAAAGTTTGCGGCGGCCCGCTGCAGCCGCTCCATGCGCCACGGCACTACCGACTCGAAACGAATACGTTGCTCGGCGAATGCGGCATCGGGTACCAGGTCGGCGGCGTCGAGCCAGCCGTGCTGATGCAACTCGTGCAGGTCGATCAGCAACACGTTGCCGGCAAAGGCCGAGCTGCTCATGTACGGCGAGTTGCCGGGGCCGATGCCCCCCAGCGGCAATATCTGCCATAAGGTCTGTCCGGCCGAGACCAGCCAGTCGATGAAGTGATAAGCGGCCTGGCCCAGGTCGCCCGAGCCATGCGGGCCGGGCAGGCTGGTCGGGTGCAGCAAGACGCCACTGGCGCGCGTGAAACTCATGGCAATACCGCCAGGCCAACCCAAGGTAGTGGGGGTTGCAGCATCATGTCACACCCGCCCCAGACGCCGCCAGCAACTTCAGGCTGTGTGCAGCTACCTGGATGGTCACTTCGCCTTGCCCATGCCAGCTTGCGTCACCGCGCGGGTGGGCCGTGTCCAGCAGCGCTTGCCAGACGCCCGCAGGCAGCATGAAGTCCCGGTCTTCGTGACCTGCATTGATCAGCAGCAATAGCGGTGCTTTGGCCCGACCCGGCTGGCCGATCAGGCAGGCCAGTGCGCGCGCGCCGGCATCTCCCCAGGCAGGGCCTTGCAAGTGGCGGCCATCGGGCTCCAGCCAGGCCAGGTCGTGCAGGCCCAAGGGGTCGGTCAGCCCGCTGTACCAATGTGCGTCGAACGGCAAGGCGTCGCGGCGCAGTGCGACCAGGCGCGCTGTGAACGCGATCAGGTCTTGATCGGGTGCGCTCCAGTCGATCCAACTGGTAGCGTTGTCCTGGCAGTACGGGTTGTTGTTGCCACCTTGCGTGTGGCCCAGCTCGTCACCGGCACAGAGCATCGGTGTGCCCTGCGAAAGCAGCACCGTGGCCAGCAGCACGCGCTGCAATTTGCCACGCAAGGCGTGCACTGCGGCGTCGTCGGTTGCGCCCTCCACGCCGCAGTTGGTACTCAGGTTGTGCCCATGCCCGTCGCGGTTGTTTTCGCGGTTGGCTTCGTTGTGGCGTTCGCGGTAGCTCACCAGGTCGCGCAGCGTAAAACCGTCATGTGACACGACGTAGTTCACCGACTCGTTGGGCGCGCGCTGGCGCGGCTGGTACAGGTCGCTGGAGGCGCACAGGCGCATCGCGAAATCGCCGCGGCTGGCAGCGCCTGTGAGCCAGAAACCACGCATGGTGTCGCGGAACTTGTCGTTCCATTCCAGCCAGCCGCGCGCGAAGCCGCCCACCTGGTAACCGCCCGGCCCGACATCCCATGGCTCGGCAACCAGCTTGACGGTGGACAGCACAGGGTCTTGCGCCAGTGCCGTGAAAAACGGGCCACCGCGTTCGAAACCTTGGTCGCCGCGGCCCAGCACCGGTGCCAGGTCAAACCGGAAACCGTCGACATGCATGTCCACCACCCAGTATCGCAGGCTGTCCATCACCAGGCGCAACATATGCGGGCGGCGGATGTCCAGCGTGTTGCCGCAGCCGCTGTGGTTCTCGAAGTGTGCCGGCGCGTCGCGCTCCAGCCGGTAGTAGGCGGCGTTGTCGAGGCCGCGAAAACTCACGGTGGGGCCGGTGCCGTCGCCTTCGGCCGTGTGGTTGAACACCACGTCTAGCAAAACCTCGATGCCAGCCGCGTGCAGGGTGCGGACCATGTGGCGGAACTCATCGCGCATGGCCTGGCCCTCGCGCTGGCTGGACAGCGCAGGGTCGAGGCTGAAAAAACCAATCGTGTTGTAGCCCCAGTAGTTGTGCAGGCCCATCCTGGACAGGCGCTCTTCGTCCAGCGCGTAGTGCACCGGCATCAGGCTTAACGCCGTCACACCCAGGCGCTGCAGGTGTCCCACCGAGGACGGGTGCGCCAATCCTGCAAAAGTTCCGCGCACCGCTTCTGGAATCGCTGTCTGCAGCTTGGAGAAACCCTTGACGTGTACCTCGTACAACACGGTGTCTTCCAGGGCTGTGTGCGGGGCGCAGTCGTTGCCCCAGTCGAACGTGTCTGCCACCACCCGTGCCTTGAGCGCAAAAACAGCGTTGTCACGCCCGTCGCGGTGCAGCGGGAAACCCCGGTCGGCACCGAACTGTTCGTCGCGCCATACAAAATGGCCCACTACCTCGCGTGCGTAGGGGTCGAGCAGCAACTTGGCAGGGTTGAACAACTGGCCCCGGTCTGGCCGCCACGGGCCGTCTGCACGCAGGCCGTACACCAGGCCGGGCCCGGCACCGGGCAGGTAACCGTGCCAGACGTCGTTGGTGTGGGCGCGCAGGCTGAGGCGCTTTTTCTCGTGTTCGCCGCTGGCATCGAACAGGCACACATCGAGCCGCAGCGCGCTGCTGGAGAAGACCGCGAAGTTCACGCCGTGCCCGTCCCAGGTGGCACCCAGCGGCCAGGGGCGACCGGGCAAAAGTTCGTCGGCGGCGTGGGCGTGCGGGCGCGCAGGCGCGCGGCGTTTCAGGGCGTCCATTCGAACATCACGGTGGCAAGCGGGGGCAAGCCTAGCACGATGGACCAGGGCCTGCCATGGCTTTGCACCTGCTCTGCGCTGGCGGCCCCAAACGGGGTGCCCAGATTGCTGCCGCCATAGTGCTGTGAATCGGTATTGAGGCGTTCCCGGTACTGGCCGGCGCACGGCACACCGAGGCGGTAACCCGGCATGGGCGAAGGTGTGAAGTTGCAGACCACCACCATGAAGGCTTGCCCATCGAGGCCGCGGCGAATAAAGCTAAGGGTCGAATGTTCGGCATCCTGGTGGTCTATCCACTCGAACCCCGCAGGAACAAAATCAAGTTCGTACAGGGCCGCTGTGGCCTGGACCAAGTGATTCAGGTCGCGCACCAGACGCTGCATGCCTGCATGCAGGGGGTCACCGAGCAGATGCCAGTCCAGGCTCTGGTCGTGGTTCCACTCTTTGTGCTGTGCGAACTCGCAGCCCATGAACAGCAGCTTCTTGCCCGGGTGGCCAAACATGAAGCCGTAGTAGGCACGCAGGTTGGCAAACTGTTGCCAGCGGTCGCCAGGCATCTTCGCCAGCATCGAACCCTTGCCGTGCACCACTTCGTCATGCGACAGCGGCAGCACAAAGTTTTCGTTAAAGGCGTAGACCAGCCCGAAGGTCATCTCGCCATGGTGGTGCTTGCGGTACAGCGGGTCGCGCGCCATGTACTGCAGCGTGTCGTGCATCCAGCCCATGTTCCATTTGTAGTGAAAACCCAGGCCACCGGCGTACGTCGGCCGTGAGACCGCCGGGAAAGCGGTGGACTCTTCGGCCAGGGTGATGGCCTGTGCGCGTTGTTCACCCACCACCTCGTTCATACGTTTGAGGAAAGCTATCGCCTCCAGGTTTTCGCGGCCCCCGTGAACATTGGGAATCCATTCCCCAGCCTTGCGGCTGTAGTCGCGGTACAGCATGGAAGCCACCGCATCCACGCGCAGGCCGTCGACCCCAAAACGCTCCAGCCAGTACAAGGCATTGCCGACCAGAAAGTTGCGCACCTCGGTGCGGCCCAGGTTGTAGATCAGTGTGTTCCAGTCGTTGTGGAAACCTTCGCGCGGGTCGGCGTATTCGTACAGGTGGGTGCCGTCGAAATCGCCCAGGCCGTGGGCGTCGGTTGGAAAGTGCGCCGGCACCCAGTCCAGCAACACGCCAATACCGGCTGCGTGGCAACGCGCCATGAACCGGGCAAAGCCCTCGGGTGGGCCAAAGCGTGACGTGGGTGCATACAGGCCAATCGGCTGGTAGCCCCAGGAGCCGTCAAACGGGTGTTCGCTGATAGGCATCAGCTCCAGGTGCGTGAACCCCATGTCCTGCGCATACGGCACCAGGGTCTCGGCCAATTCGTCCCAGGTCAGCCAGCGGTTGCCTTGTTCGGTGACGCGTCGCCAGGAGCCCAGATGCACCTCGTAGATGCTGATGGCTGCGTGCAGCGCATTGGCGGCGCGGCGCTGCATGCTGGGGGGCACCACGTCCGGCAGCGCAGCCACGATGCTCGCTGTGGCGGGGCGCTGCTCCGCATAAAAAGCATACGGGTCGGCGCGTTGTGGCAAGAGCTTTCCGTCGTGCGCACACAGCTCAAACTTGTAGCGGCTGCCTGCGGCCACGCCGGGCAGAAAAATCTCCCATACGCCGCACTCCCGGCGCAGCCGCATCGGGTGGCGGCGACCGTCCCAGAAATTGAAATCACCCACCACGCTGGCGCGTGAGGCGTTCGGTGCCCAGACCGCAAACCGGGTGCCCGCAACACCGTCCATCGTGGCCAGCCGTGCGCCCAGCGCTTCGAACGGGCGCAGGTGGGTGCCCTCACCGAGCAGCCACACATCCATATCGCCCAGCACCGGGCCAAACCGGTACGGGTCTTCCAGCACCGCCTCGCTGCCGTCTTGCCAGCGCACCTGCAACTGGTACGGCACTTTAAGTGCCGACGTCAGCACGCGCTCGAAAAAACCGTCGTCGTGGCGTTTAGCAAGCGTTGCCAAAACGCGCTGCGATCCGCTGGCGACGACCAGCACCTGATCCGCACCGGGCACGAAAGCCCGCACCGATGTCCGGCCATTGCCGACCCGGTGCGGGCCGAGCACAGAAAACGGGTCGCCGTGGCTGGCGCTGCAGATCAGCGCAATATCGTGTGCGGGAACCATGGGCGACGGCCTGGCGCGGTGTGGTCAGGCCGGGCTGGCTGCCACGTGCCAGATGTTGGCAGCGTAGTCGCGGATGGTGCGGTCGGCGGAAAACGGACCCATACCGGCCACGTTGTTGATGGCCATGGCGCACCAGTCGCCCGGGCGGCGGTACAAGGCATCGACCCGGGCCTGCGCCGCCACGTACGATTCATAGTCGGCCAGCAGCATGTAGTGGTCGCCGCCCCACAACAGGGAATCCACCAACGCACGGTAGCGACCAGGCTCGGACTTGGAAAACGTGTCACCGGCAATAGCGTCGAGTACTTCCCGCAACGCCGGAATGGATTCGTAGTAGCGCTTCGGTTGGTACCCGCTATGGCGCAGGCTGCGCACTTCGGCGGTACTCAGCCCGAAGATGAAAATATTGTCGTCGCCCACGTTCTGCCGGATCTCGATATTGGCGCCGTCGTCGGTGCCGATGGTGAGCGCGCCGTTGAGCGCCAGTTTCATGTTGCCCGTGCCCGAGGCTTCGGTGCCGGCGGTGGAAATCTGCTCGGACAGGTTGGCACCCGGCATGATGGTCTCGGCAACCGACACACCGTAGTTGGGGATGAATACGAGTTTGAGCCGGTCGCCGATGCGCGGGTCGTGGTTGATAACACTACCCACGTCGTGCATCAGCCGGATGATGGCCTTGGCGCTGTGGTAAGACGACGCGGCTTTGCCGGCAAAAATCACCGTGCGCGGCACCCAGTCGGCGTCCGGGTTGGCCAGGATGGCCTGGTAACGCGTGACCACATGCAGCACGTTGAGCAGCTGGCGCTTGTATTCGTGGATGCGTTTTACCTGCACGTCAAACAGGCTATGCGGATTGACCCCGATACCGGTGGCATGCTGTATGTAGGCTGCCAGGCGCGATTTGTTGGCGTGTTTGACAGCCGCGAAGCGGGCCTGGAATGCGGCGTCGCGGGCGAACTCGCGCAGCTTGCGCAACTGGTCCAGGTCAAGCCGCCAGCCGGTGCCCAGGGTGCCGTCCAGCAGATTCGCCAGGCCAGGATTGGCCTGCGACAACCAGCGCCGGGGCGTGACGCCGTTGGTCATATTGGTGAAGCGCTCTGGCCATAACGCAGCGAAGTCGGCAAAAATGGTCTGCACCAGCAAGTCGGAATGCAGCGCCGACACGCCATTTACCTTGTGGCTGCCCACAACCGACAGGTGCGCCATACGCACGCGGCGCTCGCCTTGTTCGTCGATTAAGGAGAGGCGCGACAGAAACGCGTTGTCACCGGGCCGCTGTGCTGCGGCAAAGTCAAGAAACTCCTTGTTGATGCGAAAGATGATCTCCAGATGCCGCGGCAACACATGCTGCATCAGTGCCACTGACCAGGTCTCCAGCGCCTCGGGCATCAGCGTGTGGTTGGTGTAGGAGAAGGTTTGTGTGCAGATCGCCCAGGCACTGGCCCATTCCAGGCCTTTCTCGTCGCATAACACACGCATGAGTTCGGCCACGCCAATCGCGGGGTGGGTGTCGTTGAGGTGGATCGCCACTTTGTCGGCCAAATTGTGCAGGCTCGGGTTTTCTTCCAGGTGGCGGCGCAGCAGATCCTGAATCGACGCGGCCACAAAGAAATATTCCTGCTTAAGGCGCAGCTCGCGTCCGGCTGGTGTGCTGTCGTTGGGGTAGAGCACCCAGGAAATGTTCTCGTAATCGTTCTTGGCGTTCGCCGCCCGTGCGTAGTCGCCGGTGTTGAATGCGCCCAGGTCGATGTGCGCCGGGGCCACGGCCTTCCACAGCCGCAAGGTGCTTACCTTGGTGGTGCCATGGCCCGGGATGACCATGTCATAGGCCTTGGCCACCACTTCGGCAGCGTTGCGCCACACGACTTTGCCGTTGATATGTTCGACCCAGCCGCCAAAACGGACCGGGTAACTGATGTCGGCACGTGGAAACTCCCAGGGCGTGC
>JANOCN010000061.1:0-5069 GCA_031412185.1 Betaproteobacteria bacterium
ACCGTGACCGCCAAGGCGAACCGCGACCCAGTGGAAAAGTCTTACCGCAAGATGGTCCGCAGCATGGATCTGTTTGATCAGCAGCGCAGCGTGGCACCCAGCGCTGAGCTGCGGTTCAAGCTGTTGCCGCGCCGCCGCGAAACCGATATGGGCCGTGTCGACATGGAAGTACTGGGCTCGACGGTGGACTTCGCCGTGCCGATAGCGCCAGACAACACGTTTACGCTGGAGCGCAATCAAAAGGCGTTTGAAGAAGACGCACAGGTTACGCCAAACCGCAAGGTTCAGAGTATGACCTGGCGCGCGCAAGTCCGCACGCCCGGCTTGCCGCCCAATACCTTGCGCCTGGGCGACTTGCGGCTGGAGTGCCGGGTGGGCATGGAAGCAGGGCTGGTGTCCAACAGCCGCACCTTCATCGGCCGCCTGGCGCGCGCGGTGCTCGATACACCGGCCTATTGCGACAGCCCGACGCAGCGCTACCTGTTCTTCGCTGATCGTCCGGTATTCAGTGTGACGCTGGTCGCTGGGGAGCGGCGGCAGATGCTGGCTATCGACAAGCTCTACGCGGGCGCCAGCGAGGACGCCAACTTCAGCGACGAGTTGCCCTACTGCGACTGTGAGGTACTGCTGGACCGTGCTTACGAATTGCCCTTGGGCGACCGCAGCTGGCCGGATGACACACTGGTGGAGTTTGAAGCCATGGAAGGTGGTCCATGAACAACACATGGTGCCAACACCGTGTGTTCGGTCGGCTGCGACTCGGCGCGGTCTTGCTGCTGTGCGGGTGGCTCGCCGGGTGTGCCAGTGGCCAGTTGGCGCTGTTTGGCGGGCAGCGCAGCACGCCGCCATTCCGCGACCCAAACCTGTCGGTGCAAGCCGCCAGCGGCAGCTTGGCACCAGGCCAAAGCACCAAGGCCGATGTCCTGGCCGCGCTCGGCCCGGCAACGGTGCTCAAGTTCGACAGCGGATATGAAGTCTGGGCCTACCGCACGAAATCCGCAGAGCCCGCCTCCACCCATGCCGAACTGGTGATTCTGTTTGCTCCATCCGGTGTTGTGGCCAAGAGCCGCGTCCGGCCAGCATACGTGGTATCCGCACCGTAGCCGCGCTTGAATGCAGGATGTTGCGCGTGAATTCGTGGCGAGTGCTTACGGTGCAAACGTACCTGCCGCCACTTCCACCATCCGGTCAGCGTCCAGGTATTTCCGCAGCGCAGCGTTGACGGCATCAGCATCAACTTGTTCGTAGGCTTCTTTGAAGTAGGTGAAGCGGGCCATGTCGCGGCCCCATCGCAAGTTGTTGGCCAGCCGGCCTGCCAGGTCTGTGGGTTGGGCCAGGCTGTCTTGCAAATTGCTGAGGATGGCGCGGCGCGCGAAGCCCACCTCCAGGCTGCTGAAGCCGCTGGCGGCGCGTTTGGTAACTTCGTCACGGATTACGCTGCGCAGTTTGTCCCGGTTTTGCGGCGCAAAGCTGGCGCTGATGTTGATGGAAGCCGCTTTGCCTTCTTCGCTGGCCGTGGGTCTGGACGTGCTGGTGCCGGCCGTCGGCACAAACAGGGAACTGCTCACGCCGTAGCTCAGACCCTCTTCTTCGCGCACCCGTTTCCAAAGCGCAGTGCCGCCGGCACGCCCACCGAGCAATTGAATGCCGGTGAGCAAGGCCGGGAAGTCGGGCGCGTCGTCGTTCATTGAGAGCGGGATGCGTGCGTTGTAGGCGGCGTTGGCTTTGTCTGGCAGTTGTACCGTCTGCCAGGTTGGCGGGATGCTTGCCGGGTATTCAAACGACCATGCGCGGTGCGGCTCGCTGCTTTTCCAGTCACCGAACAGCTGCTGCATCCGGACTTGCACCGGCCCTGGTTGCAATGGTCCGATCAGCGCCAGTTCGCCGGTCGAGGCCCCGGCAAATCGTTTGTAAAAATCACGCACCTGCTGCGCGCTGGCGCTGCGCAGCAGCAGCTCGCGTTGCGCAAATGAAAGCGCAGCACGCGGGTCCTGCTCGGGGTAGCCGGAAAACAATTGCAGCAGAGCGGAGCCTGCCACCGCCGATGGGTCGGCTTTGGCGCTCTGCAGACTGGCTACGGCGGCAGTGCGTTCGCGTTCAAACTCCGCGTCGGGCAGGGTTGGTTCCTGAAGCAACTCCGCCAGCAGGCCGAGGAAGGCCTCAGACTCTTTGGCGGGGTATTCGAAGTTGGCGGTCAAGCCGCCGGGGCCGGTGGAAAAACGCAACCGTGCGTCCAGCGTCAACAGGGCCTGCTTGATTTGTTCGGCCGTCCGCTGCCTGGTACCCTGGGTCAGCAACGGCCCGGCAAAACCGGCAAGTACTGACGAACCTGCGACCGACTCGGCCGTACCCCAGCGCAAGCGCAGTGTGCCGGTGACCCGGTCCGCCTTGGTCTGGCGCGGCAGCACCACCACTTGCAGTCCGGGCTGGCCCGCTACGGTGACCCGGCTTTTGACCAGGCGCGATTCGATATTGGCTGCCGTCAGCTCGAAGTCTTGCACGGCCACCGCAGCGGTCTGTCCTTTGAAGTCTGCAAGCAACCGGGTCAGGTCGGCGCGCGCCGGGGAGGGTGCACGCTGCGGTGCTGCGGCACTGGCGACGTACATGCCGGTGGTGCTGTTGGCCGGCAGCAGCCAGGTCTGGGCCACCCGCTGTACGTCGGCCAGCGTGACGGCGGCCAGCCAGTCGCGCTGGGCAAACAGCAGCCGCCAGTCGCCCAGGGCCACCGATTCGCTCAGAGCCAAGCTGATCACCTCGGGTTCCCGCAACGCCGACTCCAGTCCCTGCAACAACTGGGTGCGGGCGGTGTCGACCTCGCTCTGCGCAGGCTGCAGTGCGCCCAACACCTGACCCAGCCGCGTAGCCGCAAGATGGGCTGCGGCTGCCGCCTGCGCCTCCGGCATGTCACGCAGGCCTGCACCGGCCATGAAGTAGCCGGGTTCGTTCATGGCGGCTGCATAGGTCCATTGGGTCGCAGCCAACCCGCTTTGCACCAGGGCTTTGTCCAACGCGCCCCCTTGGTTGCGCAAAAGCTGAGCCAACACCCGCAGGGCGGCGAAGTCCGATGTGGAGCCCGGCATCACGTGGTACAAAACGGCCACGCTGCTGACCCCGCCAGCGCGGCGCAGCGTGACCTGCCGCTCTCCGTCTTGTGCGGGCTCCAGTGTCCAGGTAGGTTCGATTGGCGCGGCAGGTCTGGGAATTGGGCCAAAGCTTTGTTCTATGCGTTGGCGCACCGCTTGCGTGTCAAACTTGCCGCCCACCAGCAGCACGGCGTTGTCGGGCCGGTAGTGCTTGCGGTAGAACGCCTGCAAGCGTTCGATCGGCATGTTTTCAAGGTCGCTGCGTGCACCCAGTACGCCTCGGCCATAGCCGTGCCACTGGTAGGCGGTGGCGAGTATGCGGTCACCCAACACGCGCCCGGGGTTGTTTTCGGCACGCTCCAGTTCGTTGCGCACCACCGTCATCTCGCTGGCGAGGTCCGCCTGCGCCACTTTGGCCCGGGTCATCGACTCGGCCAACCAGCCCAGTATCCAGTTCAGGGTTTCGGGGTCGCTGGAGAACTGGGCGAAATAGTTGGTGCGGTCGTGGCTGGTGGTGCCATTCCAGCGGGCACCGCGGCGCGTCATCTCGAGTTTGGGGTCAGCGACCGTGTCACTGGCCTTGAACAGCAAGTGCTCCAGCAAATGCGCCGCGCCACTTTCCCCATAGCTTTCGTGGCGGCTGCCAACGCGGTAGGTGATGTTGACGCTGGTGGTGGGTTTGGAGTTGTCGGGTTGCAGCAGCACCGTCAGCCCATTGGGCAAAGCGTATTCGGTGATGCCTTCGACCTGGCGGATTTCGCGCAGACCCGATTGCGCCGAAGCGGTGCTGGTGACCAGACAAAACACCAGCCACCCGAGAGTTCTACCCATGTGATGGACCCACCGTGAAATTGGGCTCATCTTAGTTGGCGCAAGATGGCTTCCAGCGCGTCAGTGACCGCTTCCAGTACCGGGTTGTCCGAGCGTGGGGCTTCTTCTGGCAGCGGTGGTGGCCTGGGTTTGGGGCGCGGTATGTCGAACTCCACCTTGGGGTCGATCCACTTGTTGCGCAGTGCCTGCTGGAACACCTCGCCCACCATCGGCAGTGCACTGCGCGCGCCCTGGCCCCAGTTGCCCATGGTGACGCTGTTGTCGTTAAAGCCGACCCGTGCCCCGGCCACCAGGTGCGGGGCCATCATGACGAACCAGCCATCGGTGTTGTCCTGCGTGGTGCCGGTTTTGCCGGCCACATCGGCGCGGATGCCATAGCGGCTGCGGATGGCTGTGCCGGTGCCTTCGTCGATAACGCCGCGCATGGAATTGATCAGCGTCAGTGCAGCGGCGCGTGGCATGGCCGGCGTGGGCTCGTTTGCCGCCGGCGCAAACTGTGCCAGCAAGGCGCCATGGCGGTCCTCTACCCGCAGCACCAGCATGGGTGCGTGGTAAATGCCACCGTTGGCGATGCTGCCGTAAGCGGTAGCCATCTCCAGCAAGGTGACCGGGCTGGTTCCCAGCGCGAGCGACGGCACCAGGTCCAGCTTGCTCTGGCGCACGCCCAGTGCCTGCGCCAGCTGGCCCACACTGGCGGGCCCGACTTTTTGCATCAGCTGGGCGGTGATCGTGTTTTTGGAGTAGGCCAGCCCATCGCGCAGGCTGGTCGGCAAGCCGCTTGGCGGCGTTGCATCGGTGGGGCTCCATACCGCGCCGCCCGGCAGGGCGATGGCCACTTGCTCGTCCACCAGGGTGTCGTCCGGGCGCAGGCCCTGCACAAATGCCGCGCCGTACACAAACGGTTTGAAGGTGGAACCGGGTTGGCGTCGCGCCTGGTTCACGTGATCGAACTGTTCCTGCGCGAAGTCGCGGCTGCCGACCCATGCCCGCACCGCGCCGTCGCGCGGGTCCAGCGCCACAAAACCAGCCTGCAATGCTATGCGTTCCTGCCCGGCCTTGACCCGGCCATCGGCCAGCGTCTGCAGTTGCCCCACTTGCCGTACCAATGCAAGGTTGGCGGCTTTCTGCATGCGCGCGTCCAGCGTTGTCACGACG
>JANOCN010000062.1:0-7755 GCA_031412185.1 Betaproteobacteria bacterium
ACCGTGCTGGCAGGCAGCTCGTCACGGATGATTTCGTTGCACAGCTCGATGCATTCGTCACAGACAAAAACCGAGGGACCCGCAATCAGCTTCTTTACCTCATGCTGACTCTTGCCACAAAAGGAGCAGTACAAGGTTTTCTCGCTGGAAGTGCCTTTTTTCTCGGCCATGGAATCAACGCCTTTGAAATGCTTTCGCAATGATACCCAAATACGGACTCGGCCCTATGACCGCGAAACTACCGCGATTGGTGCTTCTCGGGCCAAGGGTATGAAGAACGCCGAGTTCGCACCCGATAGCGCAAGGCGTGACGCGAACCATCAGGGACGCTTGGCAATAACCTGATCAACCAAACCGTAGTCCTTGGCCTCGTCCGCCGACAGAAAATAGTCGCGCTCGGTATCACGTTCTACTTTTTCAAGCGGTTGCCCTGTACGTTCAGCCAAGATGCGGTTCATCTGTGCCTTGGTCTTGAGTATGTCGCGCGCGTGGATTTCGATGTCGGTCGCCTGCCCCCGCGCTCCGCCCAGGACCTGGTGAATCATGATTTTCGAGTTCGGCAACGAGAAACGCTTGCCTTTGGCACCGGCTGCCATCAGAAATGCCCCCATGCTGGCGGCAAATCCCACACACAAAGTGGACACGTCAGGCTTGACAAAATTCATCGTATCAAAAATCGCCATGCCGGCGGTGACCGATCCACCCGGTGAGTTGATGTAGAACGAGATGTCTTTGTCCGGGTTTTCACTCTCCAGAAACAGCAGCTGCGCGACCACCAGATTGGCCGTCTGGTCGTTTACTTCGCCCACCAGAAAGATCACCCGCTCCTTCAGCAAGCGGGAGTAGATGTCGTACGAGCGCTCACCGCGCCCGGACTGCTCGATCACCATGGGCACCATGCCCAGACCCTGCGTTTCCAGGGAGTCATTGCGATAGTTCATGGGTTCTCCAAATAGTGTCTGTGATTGACTAAGCGCGTTGCGCAATGCGCAGTTGGGGCTGCACCGCCAAACTGCAAGTGTGGCTTCGCTGACGGTCCGCTTTGCGATCCGCTCAACTCTGACCCATCAGTTCGTCAAAGTCGATGGCCTTTTCGCTGATCCGCGCTTTGGAGAGAATGAACTCGGTCACATTGTTCTCGATAACCACCGACTCGACCTCTGCCATGCGTTTGTTGTCGCCGTAATACCAGCGTACCACCTCGGCCGGTTTCTCGTAGCTGGCGGCCAACTCATCAATATGCGCCTTGATTTGCTCCGGCTTTGCGTGCAGCGCATGCGCCTTGACCAATTCAGCTACCACCAACCCGAGGCGCACACGGCGCTCGGCCTGGGGGCGAAACAAGTCGTCGGGGATGGGCGCCTTGTCGGCATCCTTCACACCACGCTGTTTGAGGTCGGCGCGGGCCCCTTCCACCATACGGGCGAGTTCGCTGTTGACACTGGCGTTGGGTAGATCCAGTTCTGCCCTGGATGCCAACGCGTCGAGTGCGGCCTGTTTGTTGCGCGCCAGCAATCGGAACTTGACTTCTCGTTCCAGATTTTTCCGAATGTCAGCACGCAGACCATCCACCGTAGCGTCTGCAATGCCCAGCGACTTGGCGAGCGCTTCATCGACTTCTGGCAAATGGGCAGCCTCGAGCTTTTTCAACGACACCATGAAGTCGGCGGTTTTTCCAGCGACGTCCTTGCCGTGGTAGTCGGCCGGGAAAGCCAGCTGGAAGGTCTTGCTTTCGCCGGTTTTCATGCCTGTGGTGGCGGCTTCAAACTCCTTGAGCATCTGGCCATCACCAAGTATGAACTGGAAGTCTTCCGACTTGCCGCCAGCAAAAGTCTCGCCATCAATGCGGCCCTCGAAATCGACCGTTACGCGGTCGCCAGCCACTGCGGGCGCGTCGTGCGAACGCTGGGTGAATGTGCGGCGCTGCTTGCGCAATATGTCCAGGGTCTTGTCGATGGCGGCGCTGGTCACTTCGGTCGAAAGCTTTTCCACCTCGGCGGTCGCCAGGTCGCCCAGCTTGACCTCGGGGAAAACCTCGAACACGGCGTCAAACGCCAGTTCGCCCTCAGGTGAACCTTCTTTCTCGGTGATCCGGGGCTGACCGGCCACGCGCAGCCGGGCCTCGTTGGCCGCGCTGGAGAATGCCTCGCCCACCTTGTCATTCATGACTTCGTGGTGCACCGAATACCCATAACGCTGTGCGACCACGTTTATGGGAACCTTGCCCGGACGGAAACCATCCATCTTGACGGTCCGCGCCAACCGCTTCAGCCGTGTCTGGATCTCGGTCTGGATGACACCCAGAGGGAGGGTCAAGGTCATCTTGCGTTCGAGTTTTTCCAGGTTTTCGACAGTTACCGACATATTGTTTCTCCTAGTTATTCGGGGAGAGAGCCCAGCCAGCGGCTTGCAGCCCCATTCGGGTTCTCGATCCGGTGCGGCCCTGCAGTCCAAACCCGTAGCTGCACCAACTCCCGGCAAGTTTCACATGTGGTGCGCGGGGGGGGACTCGAACCCCCACACCATTGCTGGCGTCAGGACCTAAACCTGGTGCGTCTACCAATTTCGCCACCCGCGCCCGAGACACAAGTTTACGCGGTGACCAGCATGCACCAAGCGTGTAAGTCACCACCAAAACAAATAGGGGAGGCTTTGCGAGCCACCCCTACGTCATCAGCAAGCGGCAGATTTTAACCTGCTGCCAACGGCTCCCTTTTCACGCGGTACCAGGCCGCGTACATGGCTGGCAGGGCCAGCAGGGTCAACACCGTGGCTACCACCAGGCCACCCATGATGGCGACCGCCATCGGACCCCAGAAAACCGACCGCGACAGCGGGATCATGGCCAGCACCGCGGCAGCGGCGGTCAGTACGATGGGGCGCAAGCGGCGCACCGTGCTCTCCACAATGGCGTCCCACGGATGCACACCGACCGCGCGGTCCTGCTCGATCTGGTCGATAAGGATCACCGAGTTGCGC
Source organism: Betaproteobacteria bacterium (assembly GCA_031412185.1). Lineage (GTDB taxonomy): Bacteria > Pseudomonadota > Gammaproteobacteria > Burkholderiales > Burkholderiaceae_C > CAISIP01. The sequence continues at coordinate 2,980 of JANOCN010000062.1, forward strand.
TGAATCATTCCCATCAGCGCGATCACGCCCAGCAAGGCTACGAAACCGAACGGACGGTCGAACAGCAGCAGCGCACCGGCCACGCCGGCGATTCCCATCGGCCCGGTCAGAAACACCAGCATGGCGCGGCTGAAACTGTGCAGTTGCAGCATCAGCAGGGTAAAGGTGATGAACAGCATGATCGGCACCCCCGCCACGATGGACGAAGAACCCTTGCTGCTTTCTTCCACCGCACCTGCAACCTCAATGCGGTAGCCACCCGGCCCGGCCTGGGCCCACCTGGCTTCCAGCGCACGCAATGCAGGCAACAATTCGGCGCTCACCGTGGCACCCTGCAAACCTTCGACGATATCGCCTTGCACCGTGATGGCGTAGTCGCGGTTCTCACGCCACAGCACGCCTGGCTCCCAGCTCAAGGTGGGCTTGATCAGCTGTGCCATCGGAACCGACCCGCCGAACGACGTAGGCAAATAGGCGTTGGCCATATCGGTCATGCTGCCACGCTCGTCGAGTGGCTGTCGCAACACGATGTCGATGAGTTTGTCGCCTTCGCGGAACTGCCCGACGCGCGAGCCGGACAAAATAGTGCGCGACGCCTGGGCAATCGTCTGGCTGGTCACGCCGAGCACGCGTGCCTTTGTCTGGTCTACATCCAGGCGCATTACCTTGACGAACTCGTTCCAGTTGTCGTTAACACCGCGCATATTGCCGTTCTCGCGCATGAGCGCCTTGACCTCATCGGCACGCTGGCGCAGCTGGTAGGGCTCCGGCCCGGCTACGCGAAACTGCACCGGGTAGGCCACCGGTGGTCCGTTCGGGAGCAGCTTCACCCGCGCGCTCACCTCCGGTAATTCGTGCGCCATGAAAGCAGGTATTTTGACGCGGAAGGCTTCACGCACCTTCAGGTCCTTCGGCAGGACGATGAATTGCGACACGTTGGTCTGCGGGAACACCAGGTCCATCGGCAGGTAGAACCGCGGAACGCCTGAGCCGACCCAGGTGCTGACACTCGATATGCCCGGCTCGTCCATGAAACGTCGCTCGATCCGCCTGCTGGTAGCGTCATTGGCAGCTATGGAGGTACCCTCGGGAAACCAGATGTCCACCAGTATCTCGGGCCGACTGGAGTCAGGGAAAAACTGCTGTTGTACCCGACCCATGCCGACGATTCCGAGCCCAAATGTCAGCAGCATCGCGCCAATCGTGATCCAGCGGTGTTGCACGCACCAGTTCACCGTGGTGCGAAAGCCGTTGTAGAAGGCATTGTCAAAACTTTCGTGCGGCGTGGCTGCCTTGTGCCCGTGGGCCACCACACTGACACGCACCGTCTTGGCATGGTCAGCCGGCCCGGCAAGCTGCTCAAGAGCCTGCAGATCGGCACCTTCCAGCGGCGGCTGGGGCTTCTGCTGGTGCGGCGTTTTCAGCAACAGCGTACCCAGATAGGGAACGAAGTAGACCGACACCAGCCAGCTGATCACCAGCGCCAGCACGGTTACCCCAAAAATGGCAAAGGTGTACTCCCCGGTGACCGACCGCGCAATCCCGATCGGCAGGAAACCGGTCGCAGTTATCAGGGTGCCGGTAAGCATCGGCATGGCGGTTATTTCGTAGGCGAAGGTTGCAGCGCGCACCTTATCGTAGCCCTCCTCGATCTTGCGGACCATCATCTCGACCGCAATGATGGCGTCGTCCACCAGCAGACCGAGCGAAATAATGAGCGAACCGAGCGATATCTTGTGCAGACCGATGTCCCAGTAATACATGCCCAGAAAGGTGACTGCCAACACCAGCGGAATCGTGATTCCGACTATCAGGCCAGGACGCATATCCACCGAATAACGCTGGTACCAGTGCTTGGCATTGCGGTTGTAGTGAAACCCCAGGGCCACGAAACTCACCAACAGCACGATCAAAATGGCCTCGACCAGCACGCTGACAAATTCGTTGACAGAGTCCGCCACATTTTTTGGCTGATCCTGCAATTGCACCAGCTTCAGGCCTGCGGGCAACTGGCCGTCTATGCGCTGCGTAACGCGCTTGAGCGCCTTGCCCAGCGCGATGATGTCGCCCCCCTTGGCCATCGATACACCCAGCGCAATCACCTGTCTGCCCTGGTGGCGCACCATCACCTCGGGCGGGTCCGCATAACCGCGATGAATGTTGGCTATATCGGACAAACGAATCTGGTTGCCCGATGTGCCACGTATCGGCATATTGCGCAGTTGCTCCAGCGAACCAAACTGCCCGCCCACGCGCACCTGCACGGTGTCAAGGGGAGTCTGTATCGTCCCGGCACTCTCGACCGCATTTTGCTGCCCGAGCTGGGACAGCACCTGGTTCATGTCCAGCCCCATCTGGGCCAGCCGCTTCTGCGAGACCTCCACGTAGATCTTCTCGTCCTGGGCACCAAACAGCTCGACCTTGTTGACATCGGGCACACGCAATAACTGCTGGCGCACATCATCGGCGAAACCCTTTACTTCGGCGCTGGAAAAGCCGTCTGACTCCAGCGCATAGATGACGCCATAGACGTCGCCAAAATCATCATTGAAAAACGGCCCGCGTACGCCGGGAGGCAGCGTTGATGCCATATCGCCAACGCGTTTTCTTACCGCATACCAGATGTCGGGTACGTCGGTGGGGCGCGCCGAATCCTTGGTCTGGAACAGGATCAGCGATTCGCCGGGCTTGGAGTAGCTGCGGATTTTGTCGGCCTGGGGTACTTCCTGCAAGGTTTTCTCGATCTTGTCGGTAACCTGCTCGGCCATCTGCTGCGCTGTTGCACCGGGCCAGAATGACCGTACCACCATCACCCGAAAGGTAAACGGCGGGTCCTCGTCCTGCCCGAGCTGGAAGTAGGCCGCGAAACCAAAGGCCATCAACACAACCATCAGGTACCGCGTCAAGGCCGCATGCTCGAGCGCCCATCTGGAAAGGTTGAACCCCGCTTGGGGCGTTGCATCGCTCATGGTGCGCTCACTTCGCGCTGGTGGAGGACACACGACCCGCTGCCGACGCGGGTGAAGTCCCGGGCGGCGGCACCAACGGCGGCTGCCCTGCTGCCAAACGCTCCCGGTAGACCGTCACCTTCTGGCCCTCCGACAGCACATGTACCCCCGCCACCACCACCTGCATGCCGGGCGTGAGGCCGCCGCCGACCACGACATCATTGCCATCGGCCGCGACCAGTTGTACCGGCTGCGATTTCACCGTCATGCTGGTGCCATCCAGCACCCAGACCGCCGACGTCTTGCCATCCTGCTTGAGTGCGCTGGTGGGCAGCTTGATTACCGGCAAACCGCGCGTGGAGAGTGCCTGCGGTGCCACAGTCACGGTGGAGCCCAGCGGCGGCGACGCAGAACTGTCCAGCGCCACCTTGACCAGGTAGGTGCGCGTAACCGGGTCAGCCAGTGCCGCAATCTCGCGCACCACGCCCCTGGACGGCGCACCTGCCGACCATGGCTTAACGTCCACGGCAGACCCGGTGGTCAGCGACTTCAGCAGGTCTTCCGGCACCGAAAACAGCACATCCCGCGGCCCGTCCTGGGCGATACGCACAATCGGGGTGCCCGCCGCTACCACCTGCCCTGGTTCGGCCTCAACCGCCGTCACAATACCGGCAACGTCTGCGACCAGAGTGGTGTAGGCAGACTGGTTGCCCTGGGCCGCCAACTGCGCCTGAACTTGTTCAACCTGGGCACTCGCTGCCTTCCAGCTTGCTTCGCGTCGGTCCAACTCCACACCGCTGACAAAGTTCTGGTCCTTCAAGTCCTTGTAGCGCTTGTACTCCGCACCCGCCAGGTCACGGTTGGTAGTGGCCACCAGCAACTGTGCCCGCGTAGCCTCTGCTGCCAGGCGGTAGTCTTGCGGGTCCAGCTGCGCCAGCACCTGGCCCGGACGTACGCGCTGGCCGATCTCGGCCTGGCGTTTGACCAGTTTTCCAGCCACCCTGAAGCCCATGCGGGATTCGACCCGCGCCCGCACCTCACCGGCGTAGTCCGCCCCCGCTGTCATGCCCTGCGGCGCGACGGTCAACACCTTGACTGCGCGTACCGGCTCTTCGGTGGGTGCTGGTTTGGAACAGGCAACCAGCAAGACACTGAGCGCAAAGATGCAATAAACCTTGTGAATCAAATTTGTTTGCATGACAAAACACGCCAGACCGCGCGCCGTATTTTTAATGACCAATGAGTCATTAATCTAGAGGAATCGCCCTGGCTTGTCAAGCGACAATCACGCCGTGACCCGTGCCAACGCCCCTTATCGCCCCCCGTCCGAGCACTACGAAAACTTCCCCGTCGCGTCCTGGCTCTGCCCGCCTGCACTACGACCACCGATTGCGGCCATCTACTGGTTTGCCCGTACGGCAGACGACATCGCAGACGAGGGAATCGCCACGGCAACGCAACGGCTGGCCGACCTGGCGGTTTTTCGGCGGGACCTGGACGCCGTAGCGCAAGGCCAGGCGCACTCCGGCCGCTGGCCAGCGGTGTTTGATCTACTGGGTCGCATGATCCATCAATTCCATCTGCCGGTTGGCCCGCTGGCTGACCTGCTGGACGCATTTCGGCAGGACGTGGAGTTCACTGCTGCTGGTCGCCGCTACCAGGCCGACAACGAGCTGCTCGACTATTGCCAACGTTCGGCGAATCCGATCGGCCGTTTACTGCTGCATTTGTATGGCGTAACCGATGCCCAACTGCTGCGGCGCAGCGACCAGGTCTGCACCGCGCTGCAGCTGATCAACTTCTGGCAGGACCTGCGCACCGACATCGC
>JANOCN010000063.1:0-4483 GCA_031412185.1 Betaproteobacteria bacterium
ATTCCGGAAATAGGGGCGCGCTCCGTCTGTGTAATCCGGTGTCATCCGCTGGCGGCCAACATCTGTTCCAGCGCCTTGCCGGTGTCATCCGCCAACGCCGCCTGGCTCAGCGCGCGCAAATTCTGCGCACCGCGCGGCATCGTCTGCAGCTGCGAAAGCCTGCCCATCAGCAGCTGATAGTTGCGCCAGCCGCGCGCATGAGTGTCGCCATAACCCTTGATCAGCCGCTGAGTGCGGGCCACTTCAAGGGCCAATTCGGGATTGGTCGGTGCCACGCGCGCGATCGTAGCCAGCCAGTCGTCGATGCGCTGCTGCTCCACCTGAAAACGCAGGGAGCCGGGACGCATGGGGCGCATCGCGGCAATCATGTAGAGCAGCAGGTACCCGCGTACCGAACTGGTCTGCACGACGCGGCCCTTGCGCGTAAACGGCTCCACGCAGGCTCGCGCCCACGGAGTGGCGAGCAACCAGCGCCCGATCCCGGCGGGCAGCGTATCGGCAATTTCTTCCAGGCGGGGATGCAGAAACTCGTTGATACCTAGGTGCTGTGTGTTGCTCAGGCGTACCTCAATGCCCACGCGATGAAAGCGTGACCGCCGGGTTTTCAGGTCGGCAACGCGCACCGTGTCTTCATACGACATCCACAGCGCCAAATGCCGCGCGGTGTCGTCCATAAGACTGGTTGCGAGCGTTGCATCAGCCGACAGCCCGACTGTCATCGATGCCACGGGAGCCAGGCGGTCGAGGTAGCGGGCCGCGTAGTCCACGTCCTGGTAGTCGGCTACCCGCAAAACGCCTGCGGTCAGTGTGGCGTGGTTCGCCGGCGCAAAGCTGCCGCGTATGCGTTGTGCCAGCGCGGCCAGCTTCGGGCCTACCGGCGGCACGGGCGCGCAGGGTTGAACTGATTGACCTGTCGGTAACGGCGCTCCCCGCGCCACGGCGAACCCGGCGGCAAAGGCCTTGAGGCTTGACCCTACGCCCACGCCAGCGCGCGAAATAGTGGCTTCAAACTGTGCACGCGTAAAGGGCAGGCTTTCGCTGGCTGCCAGTGCGCCGTAGAGCGTCGGGCCGATGAGGCTGCCGGTTTCTTCAGCTAGCCGGGCGAAGTCGGCGCCGATGAAATGTTTTGCAGCGGCGCGCAGGCCATCCAGCAGTTTGCTGGAATCAACGCGGCCATCGCCCATGGCGGTTCGCTCGGTCATCGAGTAGACGCGGTGGGTTGATGCAACGAAGGTCGTACGGTCGGCGGTTACCAAACCACGTTGGAGTGCGCGGCCGGCTTCCATCAATTCCGAGGCGATCACTATGTCCACCTCCCCGGGCACCGGACTTAGGGCCATGACCGGATGCATGCCGACCGGCGTGCCTGCTTCCGGAAACATTTCAAGGTAGTACACCGTGGCGCCGGTACGTTGCGCCACCCCCGGTACTGACGTGGTCTGGGCGAAATAGCCGTTTTGCTCAGCAAGGTCAACCAGCCAGTCGGCCAGTACACCGCCGCCCTCACCACCCATGGCGAGGATGGCAATGGTGATGGAACGCGCCCCCACGCTCGGCAATGGCGTGGCTGAACCCATCGCGGACATGAGGGATGTGCTCAAGCGGCAATTCCTTCCAGTCGGCGCTCGATGCGATCCTGCAACCAACCAATCACGCTGGTGCGAAGCCGCAGCTTGAACCGGTCCCAGGCATTCGGGTTGTTGATGATTTCAGCCCGGTAGAACGAGGGGCACAGCACCGCCGCGTGCGCAACTTCGCCGCACAGGCCACAACCCACGCAACTGTCGATCACCGTGGCGATCGGGTCGCGCCGCAGCGGATCGGGGTTGGGCATGATGGTGAGTGACGGGCAACCTGAAAGCCGGATGCACGAGTGGTCGCCGGTGCAGGTGTCGGGGTCGATTCCAAAGCGTTCCCGCACCACTCGCTTGCCGTCCGTTATCAGTCCACGAATGAGCGGTTTTTCGCGCCGCTGGCGGTTGAGCATGCATTCGCTCTGCGCAACGATGACCTTGGGGCCTTTCTCACGGGTGGTCAGCGCGTCGCGAAGGGTGTCTCGCATCTGTGAAAGGCTGTAGGTGTTGGAGACGGTTCTCGCCCACTTCACACCGACGCCGCGCACTGCCTGCTCGATCGGGTGGTTGGTACTGCGGATCGTGTTGATGGCCTTGGACGAAGGCAGGTCCTGGCCACCAGTGGCGGCCGAATAGCCGTTGTCCACTACCACCAGAAGGTTGTCGGTCTGGTTAAATACCGCATTGCCCACGCCACTGGTCAAGCCGTTGTGCCAAAAGCCGCCGTCGCCCATCATGGCAATCGTGCGTTTGGAGGTCTCCGGGGTATTGAACGCCGAAGCACCGGCCCAGCCCAGCCCGTAACCCATGGTCGTGGCGCCGATGTTAAATGGCGGCAGGATGGAAAACAGGTGGCAGCCGATGTCACAGCTCACATGGTGCTGCCCGAGTTCGCGTTCGAGCAGCTTCATAGCGGTGAAGATGGGGCGCTCCGGGCAACCGGTGCAAAACGTCGGAGGCCTGGGCTGCACTTCGCCCGACGCAGCCTGGATGGCAAACGCCTTGGGGTTGCCGTCCACTATGGCGAGGCCGCTGATCGCCGGCCGCGCCGCGACCGGTAATTGCCGGCCCTGCATCAGCTCCGGCGCGTAGATTTCAATGAAGCGCGCCACACCCTTGAGCACCACGGCACCGGTGTATTCGCCGGCCATGGGCAGCACGTCCTTGCCGTGTACACGTGTTTGCAGATCGGCCCGGCGCAAAATCGTGTTGACGTTCTGCTCAATGAAGTCGGGTTGTCCTTCTTCTACCAGCAAAATCCCGCACTTGCCCGCGCAAAAGCGCTTGAACTCGTCGTCTACAAGCGGATAAGTCAGGTTCAGCACATACAGCGGCACCTGCGATTCGCCAAACGCATTGGCCAGGCCCAGCAGTTCCAGCGAACGCAGCACGCTGTTGTACAAGCCACCCTGCATGACGATGCCAAAGTCTTTGGCACCTTCCGCAAAAAACTCGTTGAGTTGATGCTCCTGAATGAACTGAACTGCGGCGGGCCAGCGCCGCGCCACCTTTTCCTGTTCATGCAGATAACTGGCCGGCGGCAGCACGATTCGGTTCACGTCGCGCACCGGGTTTTCAATCGCGTCTTTCAACGTGAAATCCGGGCGTCGGTTGTCGCGCGTGGCAAATCGCCCATGCACATGGCAGGCGCGGATGCGCAACTCGAGCATCACTGGCGTGTTGCTGGCCTCGGAAAGCTCAAAACCCATCTCGACTGCCCGCACAATGCTCGGCAGATTGGGACGCGGATCGATCAGCCACACCTGCGACTTCATTGCAAAGGCGTGGGAACGCTCCTGCATGATGCTCGAACCCTCGCCGTAGTCCTCTCCGACGATCAGCATGGCGCCGCCGGTAACCCCGCCCGAGGCCAGGTTGGCAAGTGCATCGGAAGCCACGTTGGTACCCACCGTGGACTTGAAGGTCACTGCCCCGCGCAACGGATAGTTGACTGAAGCGGCCAACGTGGCGGTGGCGGTGGCCTCGGACGCGCTGTGCTCGAAGTGAACGCCCAGATCGCGCAGGATGTCGTTGGCATCGGTGAGCACGTCCATCAGGTGCGAAATGGGTGCACCCTGGTACCCGGCGACATACGAGACGCCAGACTGCAGCAACGCCTTGGTGACGGCAAGAATGCCTTCTCCGCGAAACTCCTCGCCCTGACCGAGCCGAAGCTTTTGCACCTCGTCGGCAAATGAGCGCTCAGCCATGGATGGCTACCGCTGGCGCGCCGGACACGGTAAAAAACTGTCGCTGCCGCATCTACATCTCCGCGTCGAAGGTCGCCCGCTTACCGACCAGGCGGTCGTAGATCGAGCCACGGCCCGATGGGCGTTGACTCGTGCTGTGCAGAACCCGGCTTCGGTTGGAACAGGTGGTTGGAAGCATCTCGTTGACAAACGAATAAGATTCGGTATTATTCAAAAAACTGAACAGGAATGCAATAGCTCCGCATGGCGCAGGTCAAGAAACTTGAGGTTCGTGAAGCGATTCAGACTGCGGCTTTTCGTTTGTTTGCCGCCCAGGGTTATGCGGGCACGACCATGCCGCAAATCGCCAAAGAGGCCGGTATCGGGACAGCGAGTGTCTACGTGTATTTTGGCTCGAAGCTTGCGATCCTGTATGCCATTTATGACCCCTGGATCAGACAGCGCCTGGCAACACTGCGTGCCGATCTGACCGCCATCAAGGACCCGACGCAACGGCTGAGAACCCTGTTTCGCACGGTCTGGCGCGAGATCCCGGCTGAAAATGGCGGTTTCGCAAATAACGTCATCCAGGCCATTTCGACCGCTGAACCGGACGATCTGTATCGACCCACTTTACTCAAGTGGATGGAGAGCCAGCTTGGCGAAATGGTGCTTGAGGCCCTGCCCAGGGGACGCAGGCTACGGCTTGAGAAGTCATCG
>JANOCN010000064.1:0-7972 GCA_031412185.1 Betaproteobacteria bacterium
GCCGACACCCCCCTTGCCACTGGTCACCGCGATCACTTTTCCCAGTGGCTTGAGCGGTATCGCCGGTTCCACCGGATCGGCCGATGGTTTGACAACAAGTTCTGGAGCCCATCAATAACGTCTGCCAATCAGGAACAAGCCGGTGCGCATGGCCGCAGAAGCCAATGCTTCGCGCACACGCAGGTGCCAGGGCCGCTTCAAATAGGCACCGGCGTCGAGCGCGCGACCGCCCTCGGCTATTGCCGATTCCAGCCGGGTTCGCAGGGCAGCGGCAAACTGCGGGTCGTCCACCACCACGTTGGCCTCCCGCGCCATCAGAAGGCTCAAGGGATCCAGGTTGGATGAACCAACGGTAGCCCAGTGGGAGTCGATCACCGCAACCTTGGCGTGCAGGAAACTGGCTGCATATTCGTGGATTTCGACCCCGGAATCCAGAAGGGCACCGTACAGCGGACGCGACGCGTGGTATTGCAGAAAGTATTCGTAGCGGCCCTGCAGCAGCAGCCTTACCCGCACGCCGCGCCGCGCAGCGTGAACCAGGGCCCGGCGCAACCTGGCACCCGGCAGGAAGTAGGCGTTCGCGATGATCACTTCCTGGCGTGCGTCGCCAATTGCCTTGAGGTAAGCGCGCTCGATCACCGAGCGGTTGCGCAGGTTGTCGCGCAGCAGCAGACCAGCGCGGGCACCGCGCTCTGCACCAGCCGGCACCGATATGGATGGGGTTTCACCAGCGCCGTGGTTATCGGGCGTGCGGTCTGCCAGGGCTTGGCGCACAGAACCCTGCAGCGAGCGCCAGGCGGCCGGAAACTCCCGCCTGCGTAACTCTGCACCCAGCGTCTGGCGCTGCCAGAAACGCGTCATGGTGTCCAGCATGTCTTGCACCAGCGGGCCGGTCACACGCACCGCAAAATCCAGCCGCGGCACCGTCAGCGGCCCATGGTTAGGGTCGAAAAAATCGTCCAGCACGTTTATGCCGGTACAGTAGGCGACGCTAGCGTCCACCACGCACATTTTGCGGTGCAGACGCCGCCAGCGGCTCGGGAGAAACATGCCGAGCCGCCCCAGCGGTGAAAAAATCCGCCATGCCACACCACTGCGCTCGAAGCGCTCGGCCCACTCGGGCGGCAGGCGGGGTGTGCCGAAACCATCCATCGTGAGGTAGACCCTGACCCCACGCAACGCCGCACGCTCCAGCGCACTTGCTACCAGTGTGCCCGATGCATCCAGGTGAAAGATGTAGGTCTCGAACCAGATTTCATGCTGGCTGGCGTCGAACTGTGCGACCAGCGCCGGGAAATACTCCTGCCCGCCCTGCAGCAGTTGCACCTGGTGGGCCGGATGCAGGCGCGCCGGTGAGTGCTTGCGGCTCGTCAACCGGGCAGCCCAAACTCGGCGATGAGCGGCAGGTGGTCAGACATACGCCACCAGATCCTTCCACGCGGCACCTGCAGGCCGATCGGTTGCAGGCCCCGCGCGAACACATGATCCAGCTGGACCAACGGAAGGCGCGACGGAAACGTCGGCTGACGGGCCCCGTTGAAGGCAACCAGGCCAATCGTGGCCATCGCGCGCTGCACCATCACACCCCAGTCGTTGAAGTCGCCCGCAACCAACAGCGGTAGATCCGGGCCGATCTCACGCGCGATGAAACGCAGCAGTTGCGCCACCTGGCGCTCGCGGCTGGCGCGGATCAGCCCCAGGTGCACCACCACCACATGGATAGCCTGGCCATGCACCATCACCTCCGAATGCAGCAGGCCGCGCTGCTCGAACCGGTGGTCCGACATATCCTCATGCTGGTGGTCGAGCACCGGCCAGCGTGACAACATCGCGTTGCCGTGTTCACCGTGGCGCGTGACCGCGTTGGTGCGGTAGATCGCCTCGTAACCGTCGGGTGCGAGAAACTCCGCCTGCGGCATTTCTGGCCAGCGGCTGAAGAAGCGCGCCTCGCCGCGGTGCAACTTGCGCACCTCCTGCAGGCATACGATGTCGGCGTCGAGTTGTTCGACGGCGTGGCCCAGGTTGTGGATCTCCAACCGGCGCCGTGGACCCATGCCCTGTACGCCCTTGTGGATGTTGTAGGTCGCGACACGCAGCGTGTTCATGCACAGTCCCTCAAAGCCGCAAAGCGCGGCAACATCAAAATGGCCTCTGCGTTGGAAGGCGAGAAACAGGCCTCGGCAGCTTCGCGCCACGGCAACCAGCGCAGGGCGGTGTGCTCGCGCGGATCAAGCCGTACCGGGCTACGCTCTGGCACGGTCAGACCAAACAGGTGTTCCGTGTTGCGCGTCACGCCTGCGCCGTAGCGGTGCTGCCACTGCGGATAAATGTCGTAGACATTCTCCAGCAGCCAGTCCACCAGGCCATGTTGCAGCGCCGTGCCGGAGCGGCAATCCAGACCGGTTTCTTCGAAAACTTCGCGTTCTGCTGTGGTCTGCCAGGACTCGCTTTCGGCGTCTTTGCTGCCGGTCACTGACTGCCAGAACTCGGACGCATCGGCGCGTTTTATCAGTAGCACATCCAGCGCCGGGGTGTGAATTACCACCAGCACCGATTGCGGAATCTTGGGGGTGACCAACATGGATCAAGATCGAAGGGTTGCCAAGCCACAGTGCGCCGCAGCCGACCTGCCAGCGCTCAGGCTGTCACCGGGGTCCGCAGCCGTATATGCAACTCGCGCAACTGTTTCTCGTCCACCGGCGACGGCGCTTGTGTGAGCAGGCACTGGGCGCGCTGGGTCTTGGGAAAGGCAATCACGTCGCGGATGGATTCAGCACCGGTCATCAGCGTCACGATGCGGTCCAGCCCGAAGGCCAGGCCACCATGCGGCGGGGCGCCGTACTGCAACGCGTCGAGCAGAAAACCGAATTTGCTCTGGGCCTCCTGCGGCGCTATCTTGAGTGCGTCAAAGACCTTCTGCTGCACCTCGGCGCGGTGGATACGTACCGATCCACCACCCATCTCCCAGCCATTGAGGACCATGTCGTAACCCTTGGAGATACACTTTTCGGGCGCGGAGACCATCCAGTCTTCGTGGCCGTCTTTGGGTGCGGTGAACGGATGGTGGGTGGCGGTGTAGCGCTGGGCCTCCTCATCAAACTCGAACATCGGGAAGTCCACCACCCACAATGGACGCCAGCCCGCGGTGAACAGCCCATTGCTTTTGCCAAACGGGCTGTGCCCAATTTTCACTCGCAGCGCCCCGATGGCGTCATTGACGATCTTGGCCTTGTCGGCACCAAAGAAGATCAGGTCGCCGTCCTGCGCCTGGGTGCGCGCCAGCACCTCGGCCAGAGCGCGGTCGTGCAGGTTCTTGACGATCGGGCTTTGCAGGCCGGCCCAGCGCGTGGTTTTGTCACCGGGGCCACCAGCGGCGTCGTTGACCTTGATATACGCCAGGCCTTTGGCACCATAAATTTTCACAAAGTCGGTGTAGGCGTCAATGTCGCCCCGGCTCAGGCCCCCGGACTCGCGGGCACCACCGGGCACCCGCAATGCCACTACCCGGCCGTCTTTGGCCCTGGCAGCACTGGAGAACACCTTGAAGTCGACATCTGCCATCACATCGGTGACTTCGGCGAATTCGAGCCCTACCCGCAGATCCGGCTTGTCCGACCCGTAGCGGTGCATCGCCTCGGAATATGGCATCACCGGGAATTCGCCCAGCTCTACGCCCATCGTGTTGCGGAAAACCGTGGTGATCATGGCCTGGGTCAGCGAGCGGATCTCCTCCTCTTCGAGAAACGAAGTCTCAATATCAATCTGCGTGAATTCGGGCTGGCGGTCGGCACGCAGATCTTCATCGCGGAAACACTTGGTAATCTGGTAATAGCGGTCGTAGCCTGCCACCATCAACAACTGCTTGAACAACTGAGGCGACTGCGGCAGCGCAAAAAAGTGCCCCTCATGGACCCGGCTCGGCACCAGATAGTCCCGTGCCCCTTCCGGCGTGGACTTGGTCAGCATCGGGGTTTCAATATCGATGAAACCACTGGCATCGAGAAACTTGCGCACCTCCATCGACACCCGGTAGCGCAGCACCAGGTTGTTCTGCATGTAGGGTCGGCGCAGGTCGAGCACGCGGTGGGTCAGGCGCGTGGTTTCGCTCAGGTTGTCGTCGTCGAGCTGGAACGGCGGCGTCACCGATGGATTGAGCACGGTGAGTTCGTGGCACAAGACTTCCACCTTGCCGCTGCGCAGGTTGTCGTTGGTGGTCCCGGCGGGGCGCGCACGCACCAAGCCGCGCACCTGGATGCAGAACTCGTTGCGCAAGCCCTCCGCCCGGGCGAACATTTCGGCCCGGTCGGGGTCGCACACCACCTGCACGTAGCCCTCGCGGTCACGCACATCCACGAAGATCACACCGCCGTGGTCGCGGCGACGGTTCACCCATCCACACAGCGAGACAGTCTCACCCAACAGGGCTTCGGTCACCAGACCACAATAATGGGAACGCATAGCCATACAAAGCTTTCAAAGTGCCGGGACAGCGGCCGACTCAGGTAAACAGGTTCTACTTCGGACCCACCAGGCGCCCACTTGGCGTGGGTGCCACGGAGCCCATCGAGATCACATAGGTGAGCGCCTCGTCCACGCTCATTTCGAGTTCGATCACTTCCGAGCGCGGCAGCATCAGGAAAAAGCCGCTGGTCGGGTTGGGCGTGGTGGGCACATAGACACTCACGAACTCGTCGCCTACGTGCGCCGCCACCTCACCTGTCGGAGCACCGGTCTGGAAAGCTATCGTCCACGAACCGGCCCGCGGGTACTGGATCAGCATGGCCTTGCGAAACGCGTTGCCATCACTCGAGAACAGCGTGTTCGAGACCTTCTTCACGCCGGTGTAGATCGACTTGAATATCGGGATGTTGGCAAACAGCCGGTCCATCTGCCTGAACCACCAGCGGCCGGCCACGTTGGTTACCAGAGCACCCGTGATCAACAGGGTCGTGAAAACCAGGATGACGCCCAGCCCATGGATCGACCGCAGCCGGTCAATCAGGGGCATGCTGCTCAACGGCACCAACGCCTCGAAGCCAGACAACACACCACCAAAGATGCCATCGAGCAGGGCCACCAGCCACAACATCACCCAGACGGTGATGGCCAATGGCAACCAGACCAGCAGGCCGGTCAGCAGGTACTTCTTGATCGGCATGTCAAAGCGCCTGACGCACGATCAGGCCCCGGAGCCGGCCGCGGGGGCCGCGTCTGGTTTTTTGGCAGCGGGTGTGTCAGCCTTCTTGGGTTCAGATTTGACCTCTGCCTTGCTGTCGGATTTGGCGTCCGGTTTGGCACTGCCTTTGCTATCGCCTTTACCGTCGCCCTTGCCGTCGCTTTTTGCAGCCGCCTTGGCGTCACCCTTGTCTGCTGTTTTGGCATCGGCACCGGATTCACCGGAGCCGCCAGCTTTCTCATCAGCCGCTGCCGGAGCGCCCGCATTGCCATTCTTGAAGTCGGTTGCGTACCAGCCCGAGCCTTTGAGTTGAAAACCGGCCGCAGTCAACTGCTTCAAGAACGACGCTTCGCCGCAAGACGGGCAGTCTGACAATGGGCTGTCGGAGAGTTTTTGCAACACGTCCTTGGCGAACCCGCATGAGGCACATTTGTAAGCGTAGATGGGCATGGTGTTGGAACTCCCGTTTTGCGATCTGCAAAACCTTCAATTGTAGCTGCGACTGCCTGTTTGACTTGCCACAGTGCAGGTGTATCCAGCCCGCACCGGCATCGCCCTAGAACAGTTGGATGCGCACCACCAGTTGCATCGCCAACAGCCCGAGCGCGAAACCGATGCCGCCGTAGACCAGGCCCTGCAGCAGGCGATTTGTACGCTTTTGTTCGGCCATCAAATCCTGCATTTCGCGCTTCAGTCCATGCTGCGGCTGCTTGAGAAAATCGTGCAACAGGCGCGGCAACTCGGGCAGGAGCTTGGCGTAGCGAGGAGCTTCTTCCTTTAGCTGGTCTAACAGTTTTTGTGGTCCGATCTGTTCGACCATCCATTTTTCAAGAAACGGCTTGGCACTGTTCCACAGGTCCAGGTCGGGGTCGAGTTCGCGCCCCAGCCCCTCGATATTGAGCAGCGTCTTTTGCAGCAACACCAGTTGCGGCTGTATTTCGACGTGAAAACGGCGCGAGGTCTGGAACAGGCGCATCAGCACCATGCCCAGAGAAATTTCTTTCAGCGGGCGGTCGAAATAGGGCTCGCAGACTGAACGCACCGCCCCTTCGAGCTCATCCACACGCGTGCCGGGTGGCACCCAACCCGATTCGATATGCAATTCGGCCACCCGTTTGTAATCACGCCGGAAAAACGCCGTGAAATTTTGTGCCAGGTAGTCCTTGTCGGATTCGGTCAAGGTGCCAACGATGCCGAAATCCAGCGAGATATAGCGTCCGAATGTGGCCGGCTCAAGACTCACCTGGATGTTGCCAGGATGCATGTCGGCATGAAAAAAGCCGTCGCGGAAAACCTGGGTGAAAAAAAGCGTAACGCCGTCGCGCGCCAGCTTGGGTATGTCCACCCCTGCCTCACGCAGTCGGGCAACCTGGCTGATCGGTATGCCCCGCATACGCTCCATCACAATGACCTCTGGGCTGCAGTAGTCCCAGTACATCTCGGGTATCAGCACCAGGTCCAGCCCGGCCATGTTGCGCCGAAGTTGCGCGGCGCAGGCGGCTTCCCGCACCAAGTCCAGCTCGTCGTGCAGATATTTGTCAAACTCGGCCACCACTTCACGCGGCTTGAGGCGTTTGCCGTCGGCAGAAATACCTTCGACCCAGGATGCCATCATGCGCATCAGGCCGAGGTCTTTTTCGATGGCTGGCAACATGCCCGGACGCAGCACCTTCACCGCCACATCGCGCTCTTTGCCATGGCGGTCTTTCAGCACCGCGAAATGCACTTGCGCGATCGACGCACTGGCTATCGGTTCGTGTTCGAACGAGGTAAAAATCTCTGCCAGCGGCTTGCGGAAAGCCCGCTCGATGCTGGCAACCGCGATCCGCGAGTCAAACGGCGGCACACGGTCCTGCAAACGCGCCAACTCGTCTGCCACGTCCAGCGGCAGCAGGTCGCGCCGGGTCGAAAGCACCTGCCCGAACTTGACGAAAATAGGACCCAGACGCTCCAGCGCCTCGCGCAAACGCTGGCCACGCGGTGCATCGAGCTTGCGACCCACCGATACCACCCGTGCCAGCACCCGCAGCCAGGGTTTCTGGAAACTGTTCAGAAACACTTCGTCCAGGCCATAACGCAATACCACCCAGGCGATGAACAAGCCCCGGTACAGGCGCATCATGCGGCGCTGCCGTCGGTTCCGGATCCAGTGGCGCTGCCGCCAACAAACTGCCGCAAGCCCTGTACCATGCGCTGCGCCATCTGACCCACCGCATGGGCCGGTGCATCGCCCAACAGACGCGACAGATCTTCCTCGATGTCCCAGCGCACATGGTCTACCAGCCAGTTCACTTCAGCTGCCAGTTGGACGTCACCCACAATACGCACCGCTGGTTTGTCACCCTGCAACAGTGCGCGGGTCACTGCAAACGGCGATTCGTCGGTGACGGACAAGCTCAAGTCCGGCACAGTTTCGGGGTCGGCGAGGTCGAGCAAGCCGGCCGGCGTGATCAGGAAACGGATGAAGAACACGCGCCATTGAACCAGCACCACACGGCCCTTTTGCCGCGCCAGGCGGGTCGTGGCTTCTTTTTCCTGCAGCAGAACATGGTTGAGCGAAAGCACCATCCGCCGTTGCACCTCGCTGATCGCCCACGCCGGTGGCTGGAAGTTGGTTGCCAGGCGGCGTGCCAAGTCTTCGAACAAAAGAAAAGGGGACTGTGTTGCCATAGTCCCCGATTATTCCCGCAATCGATTACCGCCCATCTGGAGCGGGCCGAAGCGCCACTGTCTATTGGAGTGCCTGCACGCCGGCCACCAGCCAGCCGCTCGATCCGGATTTCGGCTTGGTCATGT
>JANOCN010000065.1:0-2050 GCA_031412185.1 Betaproteobacteria bacterium
ACCGCGAGGCCGGGCAGGGCGGTTTCGAGATCCGCAACTTCATCGCAGTGGCTGCAGCTGCAGGCGGCAACGGTGAAGTCTGGCATTTTCAGCCAATCCCGATCTTCGCCGTCGGCTGCACCGTTGCGGTGATGCAGGTTGCAACGACAGCCAGTTGAAGAGCCTGTTGTTCATGGAGAAACCATTGATACCCGCACCCATTCAACTGATTTCATCCATGGCCACCCGGGCCGTGCTGGCTGCGTTGGCCACCCAATACGATGCCATGACCCGACAGCCCGTGCGGCTGGAGAGCGCGGGGGGTGTGGACGTGGCCACGCGGGTGCGCGCCGGTGCGCTGGTTGACGTGGTGGTGCTGGCTGCCGACGTGATTGACCAGTTAATCGCTGAGGGCAAACTGCTGGCGGGCAGCCGTGTCGACCTGGTCAAGTCGGGGGTGGCGGTGGCAGTGCCGGCCGGTGCCCCGCTACCCGATATTGCGTCGGAGCATGCAGTAAGGGAGGCCGCGCTGGCGGCAAAAACGCTCTGTTACTCCACCGGACCCAGCGGTGTTTACCTGATCCAACTATTTGAGCGCTGGGGCATCCTGGACGCCATCAAGCCGCGCA
Organism: Betaproteobacteria bacterium; assembly: GCA_031412185.1. Taxonomy (GTDB): domain Bacteria; phylum Pseudomonadota; class Gammaproteobacteria; order Burkholderiales; family Burkholderiaceae_C; genus CAISIP01. Next base: position 609 of record JANOCN010000065.1, read on the forward strand.
TCGTGCAAGCACCGCCGGGTGTGCCGGTAGGCAGCCTGGTGGCCAAAGGCGACGTCGAACTGGGATTTCAACAGCTCAGTGAACTCATTGGTCTGCAGGGAATCACGGTAGTGGGGCCGTTGCCGCCCGACATCCAGCTACTGACGACTTTTTCGGCCGGTATCTCTGTGACAGCCACGCAGGCAGAAGCGGCACGTTGCCTGATCGCCTTCATGGCCGCACCGGCTGCCGCTGTGACCAAACGCGCGCAGGGCATGGAGCCTGCCTGAGCGCCTGCCAAATGCGCAGAGTACAGCAAGCGCTCAGGGCAAGCCGTTTCAAACGCCACTCATCATGGCATCCATGGCGGCAACAATCTCACTGGCACTGTCCTTTGCAGAGGCCACTCTGGTTTTCAGCAGTCGCTTGTCCAGCGGAGCGGCCTCAAACGGTATCAGTGTGAACGGTTTTCCCCGAACAACAATGAAAGGGCAAAGCCGTCGGGGCACATCATGTGGAGCAAGTGTCGCAACGGAAAGTGGTACCACCATACGGGTTGCGAGGCTACCCAGTAAGTTACTTTGGATGTCAACGACGTACGGGTAGGTATCCCGCATCCTCGGACTCGGATTGGTATAGATCTCGCACTGCATCGGTTAGCGCCCGATGGCGAAGTCGCAGTTGGCCTACCAGATTCGCAGATCGTCGCACCAAAGGCCACGTTTCTCGAACCGAATATTTTGCGCGTCAATCCATGCTTTGTGCGTTTGCTCGAAAACCTTCTTCCGTTGAGCCGATGTCCGGGGCTGACTGGCAGCCTTCAATGCCTCAAACTGCTGCGCCGATACGATTACAGTGTCTACCCGTCCGTCCTTCTGCACAAAAACCGGTGCTGTCTTGGCATGGGTGCACATGGCACCAAATTGGTTCTTGGCTTGAGTTGCGGTTACGTGCATGGCGTTGCCCCAGCAGTGGTTAGGTAGCCATTTTAGCTAACGTCAGAACGTGTGGCGCGCAGTCAAGGGATGTTTCCGAAAGCGGAGTACGCTCGGCGCTGCCGGGGATTGAGCGGCCGTGCGCTCTGATCGACAGGTACCGGAGATGACACCTCCGCGGCTCGCAAGGAACCATGTTGCGGCCAAGCGCCATGGAGACTCGATCTATATCTTGGGTATCACAACCAGACACAACGGGTGACGTGTCGGCACCCGCACCGCTGTCACACAAGCGCCATTCCACCGCCACAGTGCCGTCACGATCAGCAGGCACCATCGGCTCATGTCCATAGCAGCAATTCTGCCAACCACTTGACGGGAACCGACATGAAGAACCCCGCTGTCTCCACGCTCTCTCTCACCCACGCATTTTTGCGAAAGAGCTCGGGCTTCCTTGGTATCCCGGACATTGATTGGGAGAGCGGCGCGGCAGCGCTGCAGCGCTGCCGCGAGCCCAAAGCTCGCGGC
>JANOCN010000066.1:0-15732 GCA_031412185.1 Betaproteobacteria bacterium
GCAGCACCTGGGGCGACCCATGCCATAGCCAACTGCGGTCCAGCCAGGCCTGCGCAAAATGGACGAAGGTGGCACGCGCCATGCCGCGGCGCTGCGCCGGCGCCAGGCCAGGAAAACACAATTGCAGATTGACAACCACCACGCGCCGGCGCGATCGGGCCAGCAGGTACAGCACCCATCCCAGCATCCACCCCAGCCCTCGCACCCAGCCCAGCGGCAAATGCGCGAGCAGGCGCATGACAACAATCCCCAGACGGCTCACCATGGTTCTTGTTTCCGCCGGCTCAGGGAACGTCCCGGTGCGGCTGCTTGTAGCGTGCATAGGCCCAGAGGTACTGCGCCGGGCATTCACGAATCAACCGCTCCATTTCCTGGTTGACCTGCACAACGGCCGCCTCCAGCGTATCCGCCAAGGGTTGCCGCAAGTCACGGAAATGCAGGCGAAAGCCGCGTCCCCAGGACAGGCGCTCGCCCCACAACAGCAGGACGGTCGCGCCGGTTTGCTGCGCCAGCCGTGCCGAGAGGGTCATCGTGTAAGCCTCGCGGCCGAAAAAAGACGCCCACTGTCCCATGCCGTCCGGCGGCACCTGGTCCGGCAGCAACCCGACCCCATGCCCATCGCGCAAGGCACGCAGCATCTGGCGCACCCCTGCCAGCGTAGTAGGTGCCGTCGTGAGCCCAGGGCGCTGACGCGCACGCTCCATCACGGCGGACAACCATGCCTTGCGCGCCGGCCGGTACAACACCGTCAAGGCGCCATAACGCGCGCCATAACGCTGCCCAAGCGCTTGTGCCGTAATCTCGAAACAGCCCAGATGCGGCGTCAGGAAAATCACCCCCCTGCCCGCGGCGTAGGCACGCTCCAGACAGGCCTCGTTGTCCCAGGCGCAAAGTATTGGCGCGCCCATCCACAGCCGGGGCAGTTCGGCCGCCATGCGCCCGGCACCACCCACCGCGCCGCGCACAGCCGACCAACGGTAGCCTGCCAAAGCGGCATGGGCAATAAAACGCCGCCGGTACGTGGCCGAGCACAGATACACGATCCAGCCCAGTACCGAGCCCAGGCCATGCAGCAGCCACAAAGGCAAACTGGCAAACAATCGAAAGAGCGTTGGCATGCGTCGGTTAAGATCGGGGGGTCGCTGGGTTACGGAACTACTTGCAGGGCGACACACACAACCGGTCGGCACACAAATGCGGCCATTGTGCCTTGTGAATCTGCTAAAGCGTTCGCCAAAGCACTACCGCCCAGGCAACGCTACTTTTTGGTGTTGATGGAGCATTGGACTACTATGGCGAACGACTTTCTTTTTACTTCCGAATCCGTGTCCGAAGGTCACCCCGACAAGGTGTCGGACCAGATCTCGGACGCAATCCTTGACGCAATCTTCAAGCAGGACCCGAAGTCACGGGTGGCTGCCGAGACTCTGTGCAACACCGGTCTGGTGGTGCTGGCCGGCGAGATCACCACCAACGCCCACGTGGACTACATCCAGGTAGCCCGCGACACCATCAAACGTATCGGGTACGACAACACCGACTACGGCATCGACTACAAAGGCTGCGCAGTGCTGGTTGCCTACGACAAGCAGAGCAACGACATCGCCCAGGGCGTGGACCATGCCAGCGACGACCATCTGAACACCGGCGCGGGAGACCAGGGCCTCATGTTCGGTTACGCCTGCAATGAAACGCCCGAATTGATGCCGGCACCGATCTATTACGCACACCGCCTGGTAGAGCGGCAATCGCAGTTGCGCAAGGACGGGCGCCTGCCGTTCCTGCGACCAGACGCAAAGAGCCAGGTCACGATGCGCTACGTGGACGGCAAACCACACAGCATCGACACAGTGGTGTTGTCCAGCCAGCACTCCCCCGAGATGAGTGACGGCACCAAGATGAAACCGGCCTTTGTCGAAGCGGTGATCGAGGAAATCATCAAGCCGGTGTTGCCCAAGGAATGGCTCAAGGACACGCGTTATCTGGTCAACCCGACCGGACGTTTTGTGATCGGCGGGCCGCAAGGCGACTGCGGGCTGACCGGGCGCAAGATCATTGTGGACACCTACGGCGGTGCCTGCCCGCACGGCGGCGGTGCGTTCAGCGGCAAAGACCCGACCAAAGTGGACCGTTCGGCAGCCTATGCGGCGCGCTATGTGGCCAAGAATATAGTGGCGGCCGGACTGGCGCGGCAGTGCCAGATACAGGTGGCCTATGCCATCGGTGTCGCCAAACCCATGAACGTGACCATCTACACCGAGGGTACCGGTGTGATATCCGACGAAAAGCTGGCAGAGTTGGTCAGCCAGCATTTCGACCTGCGCCCCAAGGGCATCATCCAGATGCTGGACCTGCTGCGCCCGATTTACGAGAAGACTGCCGCATACGGCCACTTCGGCCGCGAAGAACCCGAGTTTTCCTGGGAAAGGACTGACAAAGCACAGGCGATGCGTGCAGCGGCGGGCCTTTAGGCCACAAGCGCGAAGCGCTTCCTGTGCTTTGCGACGAGGCTAACTTCGCTCCGGCGAAGTTAAGGCCGCAGGCCGGCCGGAGTCACAAGGCTGCCGCGCTGCGTGCAGCGGCGGGCCTTCAGGCCTTCGCGGGATCAGCGTTCGACAGTGTTGCGCAACCAGCGCTGCATCACCCATGCGCCGACGGCGATCAATACGATAGTGAGGCCCAGCAGCGCGAAGGTCAGTGCGCTGGGCTGTTTCAGTGCAGCGGTGATCTGGTCGACGAACACGGTCATGGCCAGCGTCCCCGGTGTGATGCCGATGGCGGTGCCCAGCAACAGATCGCGCAAACGGATATGGCTGGCACCGGCGACCATGTTGACCACCGCGAAAGGGGCGATTGGTACCATCCGGACCAAAACCACCGCAACCAGCCCGCGGCTGGCCAGCCGACGGCTGAGCCGGTTGATGCGCTCGCCACCCAGCCGTTCCACCACCTCATGCCCGAGCAGGCGACCAATGGCATAACTGGCGGCCGCGCCCAGCAGCGCTGCCACCAGCGTACAGGCGAAACCTGGCAGTGGGCCGAACGCCACCAGTGCTACCAGTGTCAGGAAAACCAGCGGTACCGCCAGCGTCAGGGCCAGCGCAAACCCGCATACGGCGGCCACCGACCCAAACGCCTCCCCCAGTCGCTGCAAAGAAGTCACGATAAGGTCCACGTCCAGCCACGCGCGCATCGGCGTCCAGCTCCAGGACAGCGCCAGCGCAATCAGCGCCAGCAGAACCACCGCAAGCAACGCCAGGCGCCGTCGCAGCGAATGCGGGTGGTCGGGCATAGCCACTGGCACCTACTTCGTGTCGCGCACGATGCTTGCGAGCAGGGTTGACAGCTCGTGCACGTTGCGGGCATCGAAGATCGACCCGTGCAAACCGGCGATCTGCCGCTCCACCAGGTTGCGACCCATCAGCTTGCGCCACGAGCCGAACAACGGCCGCTCCCAGCGCGACAAGCCGGATGTCTTGATGAGCACCACAGGACCCTGAAACGCTGCCGCCCGGTAACCAGCCATCGCCATCACCTGGCTGACCAGGCCGGGGTCGTTGACCATGGCGCCGAGGCGTCGGCCATTGATGCTCAAGTCCTGCAGGCGCAGATTGCGCACCAGCCAGCCAAACACGCGCCAATAAAAGGTTCCGCCCCACACCGCTTTCGGGAATACGGTATCGATCAAGATCAGGCCCCGTACCTGCGCGCCACGCAGCAGCAGCAGCCGGGCGGTCTCCAGCGCGGCTATGCCACCGACCGAAAAACCGGCAATAAAAACTGGCGCCGCGCCCTGCGTCTGGATGCTGTCGGCGTAAACTGCCGCCAGATCGGATATGCGCCTGATCGGTCGGTCCATCGGAGGCTGCAACATACGCAGATCGCACACGCCCAACATGGCCTGAGCGAGGGTTTTGAAGCGCATCAAATCTCCATGCCCCGATGCTGCCAGATACAGCGTGATCGGCGACGCGGCTGGCCCGAAGTCCACGATCAGCCCCGGCCTCCTGACCTCTGAATCCAGCGCCAGCGCCAGTCGCTCGACGGTCGGGTGCTCGGTCAGCAGATAAAGCGGCACTTTGCGCGCCAGCAGGCGCTCGGTGCCCACCAGAACGCCGACTGCCGCAAGCGAGTCTCCCCCCGCATCAAAAAAATTGTCATGCACCGTGAGTGGCCTGCGCCCCAGCACTTCTTCCCACAACGCAAGCAGGTCGCGCTCCAGCGGTCCATTGGGCGCGCGCGCCAGTGCCTGCGGGCCGGGCTCCGGTATTTCAGGCAAACCGTTGTAGTCGATCTTCCCGGCGCTGCCGGTGGCGAGGGTGGTAAAGATACCGATGGCAGACGGGACCATGTAGTCCGGCAGACGCACCCGCAAGACGCGCTGCAGGCTGTCCGGTCCATGACCGCTGGCGCCGGCATTGGTGCTGGCTACCCACGCGTGGATCGCCGGGCGCCCCTGATGCTCCAGCAGCTTGGCCGCGGCCTGTGTCACCCCTTCAACTGCCAGCAGTGCTGCCTCGATTTCGCCGAGTTCGATGCGATAACCACGCAGCTTTACCTGCCGGTCCAGGCGCCCCTGGAAATGCAGTTGTCCGTCGGGCGCCAGCCATCCCCGGTCACCGCTGCGGTACATCCGTCCACCCGGGCAAAACGGGTTGTCGACAAAAGCCTCGCGTGTCGACTCGGGCCGTTTCAAGTAGCCGCGTGCGAGTGTGTTGCCACCAATAAAGATCTCGCCAGCCACCCCGTAGGGCAGAGGCTGTCGCTGGGCGTCGAGCACATAAATCCGGGTATCGTCAATCGGTCTGCCGATCGGAAGCGCTGCGGCAGTGAGCTGGTCGCTGCACTCCCAGGCGGTGGCAAAAATGCATGCTTCAGTCGGGCCATATACGTTGAACAGGCGCGCGTTGGTGCCCAACCGGTAGCGCCTGGCTAGCTCCGGTGAGAGAACTTCGCCACCGCAACAGGCCACCCGCAATTTCAGATCGGCACGATTCTGCGCAGCATCCAGAAAGCCGGCCAAAGTGGAAGGCACAAACGCCATGATGGTGACGCCGTGGCGAATGGCGAACTCGGCCACCATCGCCGGGCGCAGGCGCCCCGGCGGTGGCAGCGCAATACTGGCCCCGTTCACCAATGGCAGGCACAGCTCGATCAACGATGGATCGAAAGTGGCTTGGGTAGCCAGCGCCGAGCGGTCATCCGTGTTGACGCCGTACACCCGCGACAGCCATGCCAGGCGCCGCGACAGCGTTGCATGTTCAACCTCTACCCCTTTGGGGCTGCCGGTCGAGCCGGAGGTAAACAGTACGTACGCCAGGTCCTCCGCTGCAGGAGTTGCGAGCGGTAACTGCGCCGTGCTGACGGCCCGCGCCTGCTGCCAACCGGTGACCACGGTGCTGCTATGCAAATGTGCCAGCCTGTCCCAGCTTTCATCCAGGACCAGCAACGCAAGCGCTGCGCTCTCTTGCAAAATGCCGGCCAACCGGGCAACGGGCGCATCCGGGTCCAGCGGAAGAAAGGCGGCCCCGGCTTTGGCGATGGCCAGCACGGCCACCACCAGGTCCGGGCAACGGGGTATCGCCACGGCCACGATGGTGTCGCGCCCGGCACCTAAAGCGGCCAGTCGATGCGCCAACTCGCTCGCACGCTGGTTCAGTGTCTGGTAGTCCATGCGGCCACCATCCCACACCAAGCTTGTCGCCTGCGGTCGGGCTGCAGCATGGTGTTCGAACTGGCAGATGAAAGGCTCGGTGTGGTCGTGGCAGACGACATTTGCATGCCGGGTCACCAGAACGTCCTCGCGCTCTGCCGGTGGCAGGACCTGCACATCACGCACCCGTCTATGCGGCTCAAACGCCATTTGCTGCGTGGTGTGCCAGAGCCGGCGGGCGAGCAACTCAACCTCGCCAGACGCAAAACAGGCGCTGCTGCCCTCCAGTACCAGCTCCAGATCACGCTCAGGATGGAATTCGCATACCGTCACGCCCAGCGGGTAACGCGAGATGCCCGAGAAGAACTGGCGTGAATCGACACGTTTGGCAGCACCAAACGACACGTCGTAGTCCTGCTGCTCGAACGACAGCAGCACATCGAACAAGCTGTCGCGCCCACTGCGCACCATCTCCAGAGAACGTACCAACTCGCTCAGCGGATAACGCGGGTGGCGCAGGGCACTGCGTGTTGCAGCCCCGATGGCGGCAATCAGGTCGGCTACCGCCATGTCGGGCGCCACAGACACGTTGAGAACCACTACCCCGACGAACATGCCAGGCGTCTGCAGGTAGCGCCGACCGCCGCGGTTCAGCGTGGGCACCCCAACCAGCACCTGCGCCTGGTTGCTAACGCGAGCAAAATACAGCGCCAGTGCGGCAAGGAAGAAATTGAAGGTCGTCGCGCCGTGCGCCGTGGCCTGCTGCGCCATCTGGTTGTAGTCGGCGCGAACAAGGGTCTGCACCACCATCCGCGCAGCGACCAGACCAGGTTGCCGAACCTCGCCGGTGCGCCGCTCGATGACGGGCGGCGGCAACGCCGGTATCTGCGCCCGCCAGTAATCCGCGTCCCGCCCAAACGTTGCGGACGCCGCGTACTGGTTGGACTCTTCGATGAATTGCCGGTAACTCGGGCCGCCACGCGTTGGCATTGCCTGGCCCTGTTCCAGCAGGTTGTAAATCTCGCTCCAGCGGCGCATCACCTGCGAGGTGCCCCATCCGTCCATCACCACATGGTGGAACTGCATCGCCAGTCCATGCAGGTCTGCACGGACGCGCAACAACGCAAAACGCCAGGGTGGTGTGCCATCCATCGCGAATGGCCGGGTGATGGCGTCGCGCCACCAGGCATCCATGGCCTGCGCCGGATCAACGTCGCCGCTGGCATCGACGGTCTGCAGCACTGGCGCAAATTGAGACAACAGGCGCTGGCGACCGTCCGCCAGCGGTGCCAGGCGCAAGGCGTCGTTTTCTGCTACCAACAGATCAAGTGCCTGTGCGCAGCGCCCGACATCCAGAGGGCCGGACAGAAAACCGCCGCCGCCGATCATCAGGTGGGCGCTTCCAGGCCACGCGCATTGGTCGCGCCAGACTTCGCGCTGGCTCAGCGACAGCGCAAGCACCGGACCGTTCAGCTGTGTCAGGTTGTCTGCCGATCCCATCGCTCGATTTCTTTCATGGCATACCGGTAACCTACCTCGGCAATCTCGGCACCACGGCGGTAGGCCATCAAAGGGTAGGCCGCCACGGGAGGCTCCATGTAGTGGTCGGACTGCGCTATGGTCCGCCCGCGCTGGTTCAAGCCGCCGATATGGCCGGCGCGGTAGAGGATGTCACCGATACCCGGCGACGAAGGCACACCGCGCTGGAAATAGCCTTTGATCGTGCGCCACGCCGACAGACGCGCCATGGCGGGATCCACCCCCATGTAGTCCTGCACGTCCACGTCAATGGCAATGATGGTCCCGTTGCCCCGGCGTTTCTCCAGCGGTGTGCCCAGCCGCACCCGCATCGCCCCGACCGGAACGTTCTCCAGGATCGCACCATCGACCAGCAGGTCGCCATTGAACACCACCGGCGGGAACAGGCCCACCGGCGAGTTGCTCGCCAACACCGCCTTCCAGAGCGGACCACTGTCCTGTACCGTGGTGCAAGCCCGGCTGAGATTGCAGGCCGCCGCGAAGTACGGGCGCCACAAGGCATCTACCTGGCGCTCACCAAACATCTTCTGCAGGTCGCGCTGCACGCGTTTGCCCGACACGATGGAAATGACCGGGATCGTCGGGCGTTCGCCGCCCATCGCGAAACGCATGGTGCGGCCGCAGATTTCGTCGAGCGGTACATCGCAGGCATATTGGGCTCCGATCAGGGCACCCATGCTGTTGCCACCAATGAGGTCCACCACCCTGCCGCACTGCTCCAGTGCGCGAAGTACACCCAGATGCGCGAAACCGCGTGCCCCGCCACCGCCCAGAACCACGCCCACCGCCTCACCGGTCAGAAAACGCGCCAGGCGCGCATAGTCGGCACTGTTTTGGTGGCGCACCGGATAGATGCGCTCAAACTCCCGCCCGGCCCGCCAGCGCCCAGGCTCAGTCGGCACCAATGTCTGTTCAGGATGCAGCAACACCAGATGTCTGCGCTTCATGGTGAAGCCGGGCTCATCACCCAGGCCTTGTTCGAGCGCGCCGACTTGCTCCGAGCCATCCGAATCGGCTACAAAAATTACCTGGTCGGCCTGGCGAAACGCGCGTCGGGTCCACGACGTGGAGCTGCCATCCGCCTCGTACACCAGAAAATCATACTGTTCTTCGAGTTCGTCGTACCGGTCCTTGCCTTGCCACCCGGCCGTGGCGTCGGGGTCCAGGGTGCGCTCCGCTTCGGGTGATACATGGTAGGCGCGCCCGACCTTCGCGAACGCCTTGGTGAGCCCGGCGGCTACTTCGCTGGAGCGGGCCCTTGGTGCCATGGGAACCACCACGAATATCTGTGCATGTCTGGGTTCCACCACTTGCGAGGAGTGTCGCAGGTGGTTGTAAATCGCCTGCGCGAATACCCGGTTCAGCGCCAGCGGATGCAGCGTCAGCAAGGTCTCAAAATCGTCCCGGCCCAGCATGGCAATGGTTGAATCGCGCAAGGCGGTAATGTCGGCTGCGCGCGGCTGCTGCAATATCATCCCGGCCTCGCCGACACTTTCGCCAGGGCGGATCTCGTTGTAGAGCTGCAGCACACCGGCCCGGTCGCGGCGCGACACCCGCAGGCGCCCGCTCACAAGAAAAAACATGGTGTGGGCTGACTCTCCCTCCCGGTAGACCACCTTGCCCCCCGGCACGAACTGCAGTTCCAGCAGTTGGCCCAGGTCATGCAGCACGGCCTCTGCAAGACCTCCGAAGACTCCGCTGGCACGCAAGACCTCGAGTACTCGCTCGTCGGGAATCTTGGGATGGGCCATGGCAGGAGTCTACCGTGGCGGTCAGGGTGCAAGCTCTGCTAAATCAGTGCCAGGCGCCGCGTGTTGCTTGCGCCCGCTACCATGGCGGGTCCATTCGCCAGAGAAAGCCGGTCCATGCCGCTGCCCCCACCCAACATCTTGTTCATCATGGCCGACCAGATGGCTGCCCCTCTGTTGCCGGTGCATGGTGGCAACGCACCCATCAAAATGCCGCACCTGAGTCGACTGGCCGCCAACGGCGTGGTGTTTGATTCAGCCTACTGCAACAGTCCCCTGTGCGCGCCGTCGCGCTTCAGTCTGGTGAGCGGCCAGTTACCGTCGAAGATCGGTGCCTATGACAACGCGGCGGACTTTGCCGCCGACGTGCCGACCTATGCGCACTACCTGCGCCGACTCGGCTACCGGACCGCCCTGTCGGGCAAGATGCACTTTTGCGGGCCGGACCAACTCCATGGGTACGAGGAACGGCTGACCAGTGACATCTACCCGGCCGACTACGGCTGGGCCGTCAACTGGGACCTGCCCGATGTGCGCCCGAGCTGGTTCCACAACATGGCATCGGTACTTCAGGCAGGCACCTGCGTGCGCACGAACCAGCTCGACTTTGACGAAGAAGTGGTGCATCAAGCCAACCGGTACCTGTACGACCATGTACGCAATACCCCTGGCCAGCCGTTTTGCCTCACGGTTTCCATGACGCACCCGCACGACCCGTACGCGATTCCGGCCGAGTTCTATGACCTGTATCGCGATGACGAGATCCCGATGCCGCGTATCCACATCGCACAGGACCGGCAGGACCCGCATTCACAACGCCTGCTCAAAGTGATGGACCTGTGGGGCCAGACCATGCCCGAAGACGCAATCCGACGCGCGCGGCGCGCCTATTTTGGAGCCTGCAGCTACATCGACAGCAACATTGGCAAACTCGTCAAGACGCTGGGCGAATGTGGCCTGGCGGACAACACGGTCATCGTGTTTTCGGGCGACCATGGCGACATGCTGGGCGAACGCGGGCTCTGGTACAAGATGCATTGGTTCGAGGCGGCGGCCCGGGTGCCGATGGTGATTCATGCGCCGGGGCGGTTTGCCGCGCACAAGGTGCCATCGTCCGTATCTACGATTGACCTGCTGCCAACCTTTGTCGAGCTTGCAGGTGGCAGCCTGGACACCTCGCTTTCTCTGGACGGGCGCTCGCTGCTTCCGCATCTGCAGGGCCTGCCTGGCCACGACGAAGTGATCGGCGAATATATGGCTGAAGGCACCAACACGCCGCTGGTGATGATCCGGCGTGGGCGCTACAAGTTCATCTACTCCATCCGCGACCCGGCCCTGCTTTTTGACCTGCAGGCAGACCCGGACGAACTACGTAATCTGGTTGATGCTCCAGAGCACCAGGGTTTGCTGACATCGTTTGTGCAAGAAGTCGGCACGCGCTGGGACATGCCGGCCCTGCACGCGCAGGTGCTTGCCAGCCAGCGGCGGCGGCGCTTTGTCTACGGTGCGTTGACGCGCGGCAAGCTGCATAGCTGGGACCACCAGCCCCTGGTAGATGCCAGCCAGCAATACATGCGAAACCACATCGACCTGGACGACCTGGAAAGGCGCGCGCGGTTTCCGCGGCCGTGAGCTTTCCGCAGCTGGCATTTCATTGGAGCTCAATGAAAATCCCGGCTCTGCGTGGCCAGGCTTCCCAGCAGTGGCGTCAGATCCTGCAGCTGCCGGGCGATCAGGTGGCGCACCTCGCCACCACTCTCGACGTCGCGTTGCCATACGCCGTACACCGCCATCAAACGTGCGTGCAGCAACGCGCTGCGCTGTGTCTCGCGCAGGCTTTTCCAGACAATGATGTTGACACTGCCGGTCTCGTCTTCGAGCGTGACAAAGACCACGCCTTTGGCGGTTTGCGGCTGTTGGCGTGTGACCACGATGCCGCAGGCACGCACCAGCCGACCATGGGGTGTGTCGCGCAACTGGGCTGCGGTGAGCAGCTTCATTTTTGCAAGACGTTCGCGCAGCAAAGCCACCGGATGCGTGCGTAGCGTCAGGCCGGTTGCGGCGTAGTCGAACACCACTTCGGCACCTTCGCTGGCGGCCGGCAGTTCCAGCCGGTCCTCGTTTACCGGCACGGCTTTGAACAACCCCGGCGCCGGCTTGAGCGCGGATGCCTCCCAGACCTGCTGGCGCCGGTGACCTGACAAGGCCATCAGTGCGTCTGCACTGGCCAGTGCTTTGAGGTCGCCCTGGTCGAGCCCGGCACGCAAAGCCAGGTCTTCGGTACTGATGAAGGGAGATTCGGCGCGGGCTTTGACGATGCGTTCGGCGGTTAAGGAATGCAGGCTGGAAACCATACGCAGACCCAGACGGACGGCAGGATGAGGGAGGTCGCATTGCTCCAGCGTGCAGTCCCAATCACTGTGCATCACGTCTACCGCACGCACTTCGACCCGGTGGCGTTTTGCGTCCTGCACCAGTTGCGAAGGGCTGTAGAAACCCATCGGTTGCGAGTTCAGCAACGCGGCCAGGAAACAGGCCGGCTCATGGCACTTGAGCCACGAACTCACATACACCAGCAGCGCAAAACTGGCCGCGTGGCTCTCGGGGAAACCGTATTCTCCAAACCCCTCGATCTGCTTGAAGATACGCTGCGCAAATTCTTCCGTGTAGCCGTTTTTTGTCATGCCACTCACCATGCGGTCGTAAAACTTGTGTACCCCTCCGGACCGTTTCCAGGCCGCCATGGAGCGCCGCAGCCGGTCGGCTTCGTCGGCCGTGAAATCGGCAGCGTCCATCGCAATCCGCATCACCTGCTCCTGAAAAATAGGTACGCCGAATGTGCGTGCGAGTGCCGGGCGCAAGCGGTCATCCGACAGGCCTTCCCAGGCGATGCCACGCCTGTTTTCATCGCGCCGCCGGAGGTAGGGGTGCACCATGTCCCCCTGGATCGGCCCGGGCCGCACAATCGCCACCTCGACCACCAGGTCGTAGTAGCAACGTGGCTTCAGGCGCGGCAGCATACTCATCTGGGCCCGGCTCTCGATCTGGAACACACCCACCGTATCGGCGGCGCAAATCATGTCGTAGGTGGCTTCGTCCTGCTGCGGGATGTCCTGCATGCGCCAGGCAGTGCCACGCCGGGTGCTCGTGAAGTCCAGGCAGCGCCGTATCGCCGTCAGCATGCCCAGGGCCAGCACGTCGACCTTGAGCAGGCCCATGGCATCCAGATCGTCTTTCTCCCACTGGATCACAAAACGCTGGTCCATGGCCGCTTTTTCCACCGGTACCAGGCGCGTAAGTTTGCCCTGCGTCAATACAAAACCACCCACATGCTGGCTCAGGTGGCGCGGAAAACGGTGCAGTTGCTGCGTCAGCTCGAGCCACTGGTAGATCCGCAAGTCCTGCGGTTGCAGCCCGGCTGCCTCCAGACACTGCGCCAACTGGGGTACGAGTACGACCCCGGTGTCAAACCAGCGCTGCTCCTTGGCGAACGTGTCGATCAGCGCGTCGTCCAGGCCCAGCGCCTTGCCCACATCGCGGATGGCGCTTTTGCGGCCGTAGGTCACCACCACCGCAGTCAACGCAGCGCGGTCATGCCCATATTTGCCGTAGATGTACTGGATGACTTCCTCGCGCCGCTCATGTTCGAAGTCGACGTCGATGTCAGGCGGCTCATTGCGCTCCCGGCTGATGAAACGCTCGATCAGGGCGTGTCCGTTTTCGGGATCGATCGCCGTCACGTGCAGGCAGTAACAGACCGCGGAATTGGCGGCCGAGCCACGGCCCTGGCACAGGATGTTTATCGAGCGCGCAAACCGTACGATGTCGTGTACCGTCAGAAAATACATCTCGTACCGGAGCTCGGCGATCAACGCCAGTTCATGTTCCACCTGCTTTTGCACCTTGCCAGGGGCTCCGGCGGGATACCGGGCGCGCATGCCCTCCATGGTGTAGTGGCGCAGTGTTTGCGCAGCCGTCAAACCGGGCAACACACTCTCCAGTGGATATTGGTAATGCTGGCGCAACTCGTCCAGGCAAAAATTGCAGCGCGCCGCCACGACCAGGGTGGCTTGCAGTGCTGCCTGCGGATAGATGCGCGCCAGGCCCACACGTGAACGCAGATGCGCCTCGGCATTGGGCTGCAACGCGAAGCCGCATTCGGATACCGGTTTGCCCAGGCGCACTGCGCTGATGACGTCCTGCAACGGTTTGCGCGAACGCACATGCATGTGCACATTTCCGGCTGCCAGCAGCGGCACGCCAGTGGCCGCGCCAGCCTGTTCGAGCGTCTGCTGCCAGAGGTCGTCGTCCAGACCGCACCACAATTCCAGTGCCAGCCAGAGCCGCCCGCCAAATAGCAGCTTCGCACGTTGGCAATAAATACACAGGGGCTCGAACGCCATGCCGCGCGGCGGTACCAGCAGGGCTTCGCAGTGCTGCAGAGTCGTGAAGTCGCTGCCCTCCCAACTCACCGTGTAGCTGCCTTTAACGGCCTTGCTGCGGGCGTTGGTGATGAACTCGCACAGGTTGCCCCAGCCTTCGATGTCATGCACCAGCAGCACCAGTTTCAGTGCATGGTCCGCAGCGGCATCACCGACTGTGAACTCGGCACCAAGCAGCAACTTCAACCCCAGTTTCCGGGCTTCCACATGCGCACGCACAACGCCGGCCACCGAACATTCGTCGGTGATAGCCAGGGCCGTGTACTGCAACTCCGCAGCGCGCCGCACCAGCTCTTCGGGGTGCGAGGCCCCACGCTGGAAACTGAAATTGGAGAGGCAATGCAACTCCGCATAGGCCGGTAGAGGGGTCCACATGGGTGTACGCAGGCATCGCTTTTGACGATGATCAAGCAACTAAGAACTGGTTAAAAAACCAGTATATTCTTTACTTGAACCCTGCAGGGTCCTCTGCAAAAACACCACTTCAAAACGCTTCTAGGCCAACGGAGCTTCTGGTTTTTTGTAGACTGAACCGAAGAATCGAAGTAAAGTATGAAAGTAAGGATTGCATTTTAGGAAGAAAATAATGATTGCTGTTGCCAAGATCACCGCCAAAGGTCAAACCACGATTCCGCAGAATGTGCGTGTTGCTCTCAACGTCGTTGCTGGCGATCTGATCGCATGGGAAGTGGGTACTGACGGCTCAACAACTGTGCGCCGTGTTCAACCGATGGACCTGGAGTATCTGCGCGCGGTCGAGGGCACATTGGGTGAATGGGCTGGAACAGCTGATGAAGAGGCCTACCGTGGCCTTTAAACGTTTTGCGGTCGTGCGCGTCCCGTTCCCGTTTACCGATCGCAACACCACCAAAAATCGCCCGGCATTGGTGTTATCCGATGCCACGGCTTTCAACACGGCGGCGGGGCATTCGGTGATGGCGATGATTACCTCGCAGGCCAATCCGGCCTGGCCGCTCGACTGCGTACTCACCGATCTTGCCGCCGCCGGTTTGCCCGCACCGTCCAAAGTGCGCTTCAAACTGTTCACGCTGGACCACCGTCTGGTGCGCGGAGAGCTCGGTACTCTCTCAAGCGCGGATGCCGACGTTGTGACGACTGGGTTGGGCAAGTTGCTCGGAGGCTGATTGCAGAACCAGACGGTTTATCGTGCTCACCTGCCCGCACCCGAATTTCCGAATCACAAATTCGGAAATTGGGTCTGAATCGGATATATGAGTATCCAGAAACGCTTGCTTCCAGCAAAAATTTCATCCAAACAACCCATGCAAATACCAATAACTGGTCGCCAGCCCTTTTGCTTCGCCATGCGCCGACTCGGCTGCGTGCTCACGGCCGGTCAGGCGCTCGCGGTAAATCCATAGCAGGCCGGCTTGTTCGCTGCGCGCCAGGAAATAGTCGCGCAGGGTGGCCAGGGGTTTGCCCGAGCGCAGAAGCGCAGGCCCCGTGCCAGCCACATCCCACCACGCGGCCTCCAGCCGCTGCGGCCCGGCCAACAGGGCCAGCGGCCCCTGGTACAGCGGGCGGTCGTTGTGCAACGCCAGCTTGAGGGGCCTGGGCAGCAGCCAGGTCGGGTACAACGCGCCATCGGTTTGCCCGCCAGGCGTGGCAACTTTGACCTTGCGTTTTTTCAGTGGTGTGCCCGGTTTGACTGCCTTGCCATGCGCAACGGCCGGCGCCCATACCTGCATGTGCTCCGGCCGGTGGTCGGCATGCGGCCGGGCCTGCAATACCTGCTGCGCGCCCAGACGCGCACTCAAACGCTCCAGCAACTGGTGCAGGTCGTCACCGGCAACCAGGGCATCGGGCAGCAGGCTGTGGCTGATGCCGGACAAAGCTGCTGTTTCTACCGAACGCAAGCGCAAATAGAGCACCGGTGCGGGCAAGCTGATTTGCGCCAGATTTTCTGCCAGCAGGCGTTGCAAATGCAACATATCGCGCGTCGGCTGCGCGGTGCGTATGACCAGTTGCCCGCAGGTGGCGGTGTTGCGCCGGGCATCCATCTGCCACACCAGTTCGAATGCCAATACCCCGTGTTGGCGTGCCTGCAACCAAACCTGCAGCTGGGCCAATAAACGGCGCGCGGCAAACAGCAACGCGGGTGCGGCTTCGACCTGCGCAAAAAGCTCCAGTTGCACATCAAAAACATCGGGTAACACCAACCAGGGGTACACCTCGGGTTTAAGGCCATACGCACGGTCCAGCGCGTCCAGCAAAGCGGCCCCAAACCGCCTTGCCACGCCCCCCCGTGGCAGGGCACGCAAGTCGCGCCAAACCGTACACCCCAGACGTTCCAGCGTGGCCAGGTGGTTTTGTGCCTCGGGTAGTGTGG
>JANOCN010000067.1:0-1689 GCA_031412185.1 Betaproteobacteria bacterium
GAATTCATCTCAGCGCTGAACGGCCGGTACTGGTTGCGTCCGCCTTTCTTGGCCTGGTACATGGCGGTGTCGGCATGGCGCACCAGCATATCGCCATCATTGCCGTCGTCGGGAAACACGCTCAGCCCGATACTCAGCGTGACATGCAACTGCCTCGTGTCGATGGCAAAAGGCTGCGCCATCGCCACCACCAGCTTCTCGGCAATCAGCGTGGCGTCGTGCACGGTATCGACTTCCGGAAGCAGCACCACAAACTCGTCGCCTCCCTGCCGGCACACCGTGTCAGAGCTGCGGACACATTCCAGCAGACGCAGCGCCGCCACGCGCAGCAGCGTATCGCCCACTGCATGACCCAGCGAGTCGTTGATATTCTTGAAATGATCGATGTCCAGGTACAGCAGCGCAACGCGCTTTCCGTGCCGCCGAGCGAGCGAGATCGCCTGCGCCAGACGGTCTGTCAACAGGGCCCGGTTTGGAAGACCGGTAAGAAAGTCGTGCGACGCCATGTGCGACACCTGCGCCGCGCTCACATCCGCTGCGTCCTTCATGTTCTGCGCCTGGATGGTCGCCACCACCAGGCGTTCGTTGGCTTCGCGCAGTTGTGCCTTGATCAAAGCATCCTGGATTGCCATCTGCTGCAGCGCCGCATCGCGCTCGCTCAGCGCGCGTTGCAGCAACAATGCGTCTGCCTCTCGGGTCGCGGCGGCGGTTGCACGTTCCGCAAACGCCCGTTGCAAACTCAGAAATTCGGCCTCGCGTTGCTCCACGCTGGACAATTTCTTTGGATTGGTCATGCACCAGTATGTGCGAACCCCTGCTCTGGGTCTGTGCGGCAACGCACGGTGCGGCTGTCGACCCCGCTCTCAGCCCTTCCTCAAGTTGTTGCCGCTAAGCCCGGAAACTGCGGTGGGGCGTCCGCTGAGCAAACCGTCGAAGGCCAGCACCGGGGCACCGATGGCGATACCTGCGTCGGTGATTTCGTACTCCCGGATCTGGTTACTGTGCGCAGTGCCACGCAGTTTCACCACCGCCATGACCCGCTTGAAGCAACTCTCCACCTCGATGTAACGCTGCACAATAATCGCATCGGTCAGAAATGCCGTTCCATACGGGCTGAAGCGCAGGTCGGTGTAGCGGTCTTCCAGCTCCGAGTTCATCAGCACGGTGACCCCGAGGCCCGACAGGGCAGCGACCATACGAAACAGCGACTCCCGAAAATCCTCCCGAAACGTCGGCGCCACCGCCAACTCGAAACCTGACAGGGAGTCGATCACGACCCGGGTGGCGCGCATCTCGTGAATCAGGGTGATCAGTTGATGCACCACCTCGTCAATCGACAAATCCAGCGCCCGGGTGTTGATCAACCCCACTTTCCCGGCTTTCACCAAGCTGTCGATGGTACGGGTCATCGACTGGCTGGGGGTCTGTTCGAACGCCACAATTACACCGGGTTCGCCCTGGCGCACGCCTTGTTCCAGGAAAGCGGTAGCAAGTAACGTCTTGCCGGAACCCGAGGGCCCGGCGACCAGCAAAGAGTACCCCGCCGGCAAGCCGCCGCCCATCATGGCGTCTAGCTCCGGCACGCCCATGGACAGCCGTGCTTGGTTGCGCTGCGGTTGGTCGGCTTGGGACACGGCACCGCTGTCATCGCGAACCACGGCCGAGGGAAAGACCTTGATGCCGGCGCTG
>JANOCN010000068.1:0-3603 GCA_031412185.1 Betaproteobacteria bacterium
AGCCGGTTGGCGACCCGTGCCGACGCCGTGGGGTTGAGTTTTGCGAGGCGCTCGCGCATGGCAGGGTCGAGCATGAAGGTCTCGCTCAACTGCTGGTACACCCAGGGCTGGACCTGGCCGGTAGTGGCCGACCAACCCATGGTGTTGGTAACGTGCACCTCGATCTGGCGCACGCCTTCGTAGCCATGTTTGAGCATGCCTTCGTACCACTTGGGGTTCAGCATCCGGGTCCGCGTTTCGAGCGCTACCTGTTCGGTCAACGTGCGCACCGTGCCACCGCCACTGCTGTCGCGTGTCTGGTCGCCGATATAGACCGGGGCCATCACGGCGTCCGGCCCTTCCTTGACGCTCTTGGCGCGCTGGATGGCGCGGCTGATGCCGCCCAGCGTATCAAAATAGGTATCCACAGTGGTCACACCCAGCTCCACCGAATCGAGGTTCTGGTAAGCCAGTTGCACGCCCGATAGCACGCTTTGCAGCAGCTTGGCCTGTTGCATCGGCCGGCCTGTGCGCCCATAGGCAAAGCCTTTGCGCCGGCTGTAGGTTTCTGCGAGTTCGTCACCGTCTTCCCAGCGGCTGTTGTCGATCAGGCTGTTGACGTTGGACCCATACGCACCCTCGGCATTGCCGAACACACGCAATGAGGCGGTCTCCAGGTCACCACCATGCTCGGTCTGGTAGGCCAGCGCATGGCTGCGGATGAAGTTTTTGTCCAGCGGCTCGTCGGCACTCGCGGCCATGAAAGCACCTTCGGCCAGCAGCTTGATCTGCAGCGGCAGCAGGTCGCGGAATATGCCCGACAGCGTGATGATCACGTCAATGCGCGGTCGCCCGAGTTGTTCGAGCGTGATCAGTTCTGCGCCCGCGAGGCGGCCATAACTGTCGAAGCGTGGCTTGGCACCCATCAG
Source organism: Betaproteobacteria bacterium (assembly GCA_031412185.1). Lineage (GTDB taxonomy): Bacteria > Pseudomonadota > Gammaproteobacteria > Burkholderiales > Burkholderiaceae_C > CAISIP01. Next base: position 909 of record JANOCN010000068.1, read on the forward strand.
CGCCAGTGCCTGGGCAATCGGCCCGCCTTCGCTCTTCAGGTTGTCGGTGCCCCACAGCACCATGGCAATCGACTCTGGAAACAGATGGCCGTCGCCCATATGTTTTTGCAGTAGCCGCTCGGCCTGCCGCGCACCGTCTTGCACCGCATAGGCGCTCGGAATGCGGAACGGGTCAAACCCGTGCAGGTTGCGCCCGGTCGGCAAAATGGCCGGTGTACGCAACAGATCGCCGCCCGGCGCAGGGCGCAGAAACCGGCCGTCCAGCGCCCGCAGGATGCCGTTGATTTCATGGTCTTGCGCCATCAACTGGTCGATGCCTGCAAGCTCCTGCAGCAGAACCAGCGTCTGTGCATCGGCCTCAGGCGCATGTGCCGCAATGGCCTGCTGCGGCGTCTGGCCCGCTACCAGCGCCTGTACCAGGGCACGCTCGGGTCTGGCACCGTGCGACGCTTCGGCGCACGACAGCAGCAGGTCTACCCGTTCGGGGGCCGTGGGCACCTGGCCCACCACATGCAGCCCATACGGTATCAGCGTGTATTCCAGTTCCAGCACATCTGCGGTGAGCTGGGCGATACGCGCCGGTGTCGCGCCGCCCCAGGCGGGTTCGGCCGCCGCCAGCTCCAGCACGGCAGCCTGGGCCTGGACCATTTGGCCGAGTTCGTCGCGCTCCACCTGGGCTTCGGGCTCCAGGCTGCGGTAACGCTCCAGCGCGTCCTTCAAGTCGACCAGCCCTTTGTACAGACCAGCCTGGGCAACCGGGGGCGTCAGATAACTGATCAAGGTGGCGGCCGCACGGCGCTTGGCGATGGTGCCTTCCGACGGGTTGTTGGACGCGTACAGGTACAGATTGGGCAGGTCACCGATCAGGCGGTCGGGCCAGTAGGTGGCCGACATGCCGCTCTGTTTGCCGGGCATGAACTCGAGCGCGCCGTGGGTGCCGAAATGCAGTACCGCATGTGCGCAGAAGTCTTCGCGCAACCAGCGGTAGAAGGCAGAGAACGCGTGCGTCGGTGCGAAGCCTTTTTCAAACAGCAGGCGCATCGGGTCACCTTCGTACCCAAACGCGGGCTGGATGCCGACAAACACATTGCCGAAGCGCTCACCCAGCACAAAAATGCTGCTGCCGTCGCTCTGCTGTTTGCCCGGGGCAGGCCCCCATTGCGCCTCGATCTCCTTGAGGTACTTTTCGCGGCGCACATGGTCGTCTGCGCTGACCCGGGCATATACGTTGGCCATGGCACCAAAACGGGCTGCATTGCCGGTGATGATGCGTTCGCGCAGCGCGTCGACGGTGGGCGGCAGATCTACCAGGTAGCCTTCGCGTTGCATTGCCTGCATCGTGTTGAAAAGCGATTCAAACACCGACAGGAACGCCGCCGTACCGGTAGCACCGGCGTTGGGCGGAAAGTTGAATACCACCGCTGCGACCTTGCGCCCGGCGCGTTCCGAGCGCCGCAGGTCCACCAGCTTGCCGACCCGCGCTGCCAGCGTGTCGGCGCGTTCGATGCAACTGTGCATGTCGTGGCTGTCGGCCACATTTCTGAAGGTGCAGGCGTGCGCGCAGCCGGTGCAGGCGATGTGCTGGGCACTACCGCGGCCTCCGAAAACCATCGACCCGGTGGCACCGTCGAGCTCCGGGATCGCCACCATCATGGTCGACTCTACCGGCAGCAGCCCGCGCGGCGAACCGCCCCACTGGTCCAGGGTCTGGAACTCCACCGGTGTGACGGCCAGGTAGGGAACATCCAGCTTGGCCAGAATGTCCTCGGCCGCCTTGGCGTCGTTGTAGGCCGGCCCGCCGACGAGCGAAAAACCGGTGAGTGAAACCACGGCATCAATAACCGGCCGACCGGCGTCCATAAAGAAGGCATCGATAGCCGGGCGTGAATCGAGCCCGGTGGCAAACGCCGGGATCACTCGCATGCCACGTGCCTCCATCGCAGTGATGACACCGTCGTAGTGGTCGGCATTGCCGGCCAGCAGGTAGGAGCGCATCAACAACAGGCCCACAGTGCCGCGTTTGCCAGTGGTCGCGACGGTCGGCAGATCGGCTGCGCGCTCCGACATACGTTTGGCCATCTTCGGGTGGTACACCCCGATTTCGGGATACTCCACCGGTGGCTGCACCTTGGCAACGCCGCGCAGCACCTTTCGTGCGCCGCTGGCGTACCGGTCCACCAGCAGTTGCACCATGTTCACCACGTTGGCTTCGGAGCCCGCCAGCCAATACTGCAAGGTCAGGAAATAGGCGCGCACATCCTGCGCCGTACCCGGAATGAAGCGCAGAATTTTCGGCAGACGCCGCAGCATCTTCATCTGCTGCGCGCCCGCGGTGGCCTTCACGCCGGTCTCATTGCCCTTGGCCTCGGGCTTGCCACGCAGGCGCTTGAGCAATGCCATGGGGCCACTGGCCGGGGCGTCCATGCTGAACTTGCCCATGCGCGTGAGCTTCATGACCTCGGCAGCAGACATCGCACACACCATGGCGTCACAGTGGTCGCGGCGCGCCGTGAGTGCGGGCAACACCGGCAGGAAATGTTCTTCCATGAAAAGCATGGTGGCGATCACGATGTCACCGCGTGCGATGTCGTTGGTGCAGCGCTCCAGTGCCGCGCCGTCGTCACCCCATTCGGCCGCGGCGTGCACCGTGAGCTGGAGGCCAGGCATGGCGCGCGCGAGCGTGCGGTTGGCGCGT
>JANOCN010000069.1:0-4446 GCA_031412185.1 Betaproteobacteria bacterium
ATACCCGCCAGATCGCGTTCGAACGCCTGGTCGAGCTGGGTATTGACCAGGAGCAAAAAGGTGATGGCACCGAGGCCCAACACCAGCAGCAGCAGGTTCAGCGCCGCCGCCAGCGGGCGGGACAACAGGTACTGCAGGGCAAGGGTCACGACTTTCATGCCGCCACTTTTCTCATGCAGCCAAAAATGCTTCGGTTGAGGGCACCAGCGAAGGTGGGTTCGCCATGTTGCACACCAACGCTTGCGGCAGCGCGCTGACGACGCGGCTGTCGTGTGTGGCTATCACCAGTGTTGCCTGGCAAGCTTGTGCGCTGGCCAGCAGCAGCGCCAGCGCAGCCTGCGCCGCGTCATCGTCCAGGCTGGCTGTGGGTTCGTCCGCCAGGATGACCTTGGGTTGCAACAGCAGTGCCCGCGCAAGCGCTACCCGCTGGGCTTGCCCGCCTGAGAGCTGGCTCGGTTTGCGCTTTTCCATCCCCTGCAGGCCGAGCCTGTGCAGTGTTTCACGCACTGCGGCAGCGTCCTCTTGCACTCCGGCAGCCCACTGGGCGAGCGCCAGGTTTCCCGCCACGCTAAGCGCCTCGCTCAGGTGCAGTTTCTGCGGCAGGAAACCGATGGTCCTGGCGCGCCATGCGTCGCTTGCCGCGCCATAGAGCAACGCCAGGTCTTGCCCCGCCACTGTCAGTTGCCCGGCGCTAGGGCGCAACAGCCCCGCCGCCAGCGCCAGCCAGGTTGACTTGCCGCAGCCCGACGGTCCACGCAGCAGCACAGTGGACCCTTGCGGTGCTCCGACATCTGGGAACACCAGCGCTGGCCCGCTTTTGTAGCGGTAGCCAAGCTGGAAGGATCGGATCATAGGGTGGGGTATCCGGCAGTGGTCGTGCCGCAATTTACCGCAATCGCGGGCGTGCTGCCGCGCAGGCCAAACGTAAATCTGTACGAAGCGGCCTCTCGGCTATAGTAAATCGCCATGACCAGCATTCAAGCCAGCGGCTCTTCCGTGCCAACCACCTCTCTGCGCCTGCACCAGTTCACCGCTCTCAACCCCGGTCCGCGCTTGCTGGTGCTGGGTGCCGTGCATGGCAACGAGACCTGCGGAACAGAGGGAATCGGTCGGGTGGTTGCAGAACTCGACTCGGGTGCGCTCGTGCTGTTGCGCGGAAGCGCCACGTTTTTGCCCGTCACCAACCCGCTGGCCTACCAGAAACAGCAGCGCATGGGCGAGCGCAATCTGAACCGCAACCTGTACCCCAACGAAGCGCCGAAGGACTTTGAGGACCGGATCGCGAACCGGTTGTGCCCGCTTCTGGCGGCGCACGACGTACTGCTGGACCTGCATTCGTTCCACACCGCCGGTGAGCCTTTTGTGATGGTGGGTCCGCCCGACAACGCCGGCGCGCTGGAGCCGTTTGCCAGTGCCGCACAGGAACAGGCGCTGGCACTGCGGCTCGGCCCACGGCGGATTGTGGAAGGATGGCTGGATACTTATGCCAAGGGTGTCAAGCGCCGGCTTGCGCGCACCGCGCCAAGCGAACGTGCGCACCTGCTCAGTACCGACCCGCGTTATGGCGTGGGCACTACTGAATACATGCGCACACAGGGTGGTTACGGGGTCACGCTGGAATGCGGTCAGCATGACGACCCGAACGCGCCCGAGGTGGCGTGGCGCGCGATACGCCGCACGTTGGCGCATCTGGGCATGGTGGCAGAAGCGGCACCGCCCGCTACCCAGGATATTCAGCTGCTGCGTCTGACCGAGGTGATCGACAAACACCACGCCAGTGACCAGTTTGCCCGCGCCTGGGCCAGCTACGACCCGGTGCGACGAGGTGAGCTGATCGGTCTGCGCCATGACGGTACCCAGGTGCTGGCACCCGACGATGGATTTATCGTGTTTCCGAACCCGGCGGCGGTATCTGGCAACGAGTGGTTCTATTTCGCCCAGAACAGCGGCCGCAATCTGGGTGGCTGATCAAACGGATTCCGACCCGGGCCATCAAATCAGAGCTCAGCGTTCCAACTTTACGCTGGCTTGACCAAGTTGCGATTGACGGAAAAGCCAGCACTGGCTACATTAATAACCCGTTAGTCATTAATTTCATGGTCGCCCCTAACATCGTCGCCGACCCCACAACCGAGCCCCACGCCAAACGGGAACGCCGCAAAGATGCGCGTCCAGGCGAGCTGCTGGCGGCGGCGCTGGACCTGTTTGTGGAAAAGGGGTTCGCTGCCACGCGGGCCGAAGAAGTCGCCAAACGGGCCGGTGTATCCAAAGGCACCCTGTTTTTGTATTTTTCCAGCAAAGAAGAACTCTTCAAGGCGGTAGTTCGCGACAGCATCACCGGCCAGTACCCGGAGTGGAGCTCGGAGATCGACAACTTCCGCGGAAGCGCTGCCGAGTTGCTGCACCACAGCATGTTTGTCTGGTGGTCGCGTTACGGTGCCACCAAAGCATCGGGTATTTCGAAGTTGATCATGAGTGAAGCCACCAACTTCCCCGAACTGGCGGCGTTTTACCAGGCAGAGGTGGTTAATCCGGGCCGTGAGTTGATCCGCCGTATCCTGCAACGCGGTGTTGACAGCGGCGAATTTCGCCCGCTCGACATGCGCTACGGAATCTATACCGTGCTGGCACCGATGCTGTTCCTGCTGATGTGGAAACATTCGCTGGGTGCCTGTGTGCCGGAGAACGCGATGATCGTGCCAGAGGACTATATCAAGGCACAAATCGACACCATCCTGCAGGGCCTGTGTTCGCCGGCCGCTGCAGCAAAAAACAATAGGAACTGAAATGACGCGGTGGTTAAAGTGGGGTGCGGCGGTGTTGGTGCTGGCCTTGATGGCGATGGGCGTAGTGTGGGCGGTGGGCCAGCGCAAGGCGCAACAGGCAGCCACCGAGCTGAAGAATGCCCAGCGGGTCGAGGCACCGGTCGAGCTGGCTGCGTCCGACCTGGTGCAAGTCAAAACCCGTGTGCTGGCGCAAGGCCTGGCGATCTCGGGGGCACTCAAGGCTGCCAACTCGGCGACCGTGAAGGCCCGGGTGGCCGGTGAGTTGCAGGGTTTCTCGCTGCGCGAGGGCGACCTGGTGAAAGCCGGCCAGACCATTGGCCGGGTTGACCCGAGCGACGCCCAGTCCCGGGTGCGCCAGGCACAGCAACAAACTGCATCGGCCAAAGCCCAGGTGGATATGGCCAAACGCACGTTCGACAACAACAATTCGCTGGTCGAGCAGGGGTTTATCTCCAAATCAGCACTCGACACCTCGATCTCCAGTTTGGCCGCTGCCGAGGCCAACTACCGCGCGTCGCAGGCCAGCGTGGACATGGCCACCAAAGCGCTGGAAGACACGGTGCTGCGCTCGCCGATCTCGGGGCAGGTGGCGCAGCGGCTGGCACAAAATGGTGAACGTCTGGCGCTCGACGGCCGGGTGGTCGAGATTGTCGACCTGAGCCGGCTCGAACTCGAAGCCAACCTGGGCGCGGCCGATTCGCTCCAGGTGCGCCTGGGTCAGACGGCAGCATTGCAGATCGAAGGCGCCAGCGCACCGGTGAATGCCAAAGTGGTGCGCATCAACCCCACCGTGGTTGCGGGCAGCCGCTCCGTGTTGGTCTATCTGGCACTGGACCCGTCTCCCGGCCTGCGGCAGGGGCTGTTCGCGCAAGGCAGTCTGCTCACCGGAACCACCCAGTCGCCCTCGGTGCCGCTCAGCGCCGTGCGCACCGACAAACCCCAGCCCTATGTGCAATGGGTGAACAACAACAAGCTGGTACACCAGCCTGTCAGCCTGGGCGCGCGCGGTGAATCGGACGGCCAGACGATGGTTGCCGTGAATGGGCTACCCGACAACGCCAGTCTGGTGAGCGGTTCAGTCGGTACGCTGCGCGAAGGCACGACCATCAAGTTCAGCACCGCTGGCAAGTAGGGCCGCACCATGTGGTTTACCCGCGTCAGCCTGCAGAACCCGGTTTTTGCCACCATGGTCATGCTGGCCCTGGTGGTACTGGGACTGTTCTCCTACCAACGCCTGCAGATCGACCAGTTCCCCAGCATCGACTTCCCGGTGGTGGTGGTCATCACCGACTACCCGGGCGCATCGCCCGAAATTGTGGAGAGCGAAGTCACCAAGAAGGTGGAAGAAGGCGTCAACTCGATTGCCGGTATCAATGCGTTGACCTCGCGCACTTACGAAGGCCAGTCGGTGGTGATCATCGAGTTCGGCCTGCACATCAACGGGCGCAAGGCAGCCGACGACGTGCGCGAGAAAGTGGCCGCTATCAAGCCGCTGCTGCGCACCGAGGTCAAGGAACCGCGGGTCCTGCGCTTCGATCCGTCCGCGCGCGCGGTGTGGTCCGTCGCCGTGCTGCCCGACGCCGCGAGTGGCGCCAAGCCGATGTCCGCCGTGGAGTTGACCAATTGGGCCGACCAGACCTTCAAGAAGCGCCTGGAAAAC
>JANOCN010000070.1:0-2457 GCA_031412185.1 Betaproteobacteria bacterium
GTCCAGACTTCGCAGCGCTCCGGGGTGTAACGCGCCGTGGCGTTCATGGTTTCCATGGTGGCGTGGTTCTGGTGCGGGTAGGAATACACCGCTTCGATCTTGCGCGTCGACCCCGCGATGGCAGCACGTGCGTCGCCAACCGCGTTGGCCACGATTGCGTCGGGTGCATCCAGACCAGCCTTGAGCACGGTGGCAAAACCGGCACTCGATAGTTTGGCATTCGGCCCTTCGTCCCACTCAATCGGCAAGGCATCCAGTGCGGTCTTGGCACGCCACCACGTGTCGGCAATCACCGCCACGGCGCTGTCGCCCACACGCACGACTTTCTTGACGCCTGGCCGCTTTTCGATGGCAGCGGCGTTGAAACTTTTCACCTTGCCACCGAATACCGGGCAGTCCTTGATGGCCGCGTTGAGCATGCCGGGAAGCACCAGGTCCATGCCATAGATTTGTTTGCCGGTGGTTTTGTCGACCGTGTCCAGCCGCGCCAGGCGTTTGCCGGCCAGCTTCCAGTCCTTTGGGTCTTTAAGCGTGACCACCGTGGGCACCGGCACTTTGGCCGCCGCCGCAGCCACCTTGCCGTAGGTCGTGGTGCGGCCGGTGGGCCGGTGTGTGACCACACTGTCGGCTGCGCTGCATTCGGCGGCGGGCACCTTCCAGTCGTCGGCCGCAGCCTGCACCAACATCATGCGCGCAGCGGCACCGCCTTTGCGCACATAGTCGTTTGACTGGCGGATACCCTGGCTGCCGCCGGTTGCAAAGTTCCCCCAGACACGAGCCCGCGCCAGGTTCTGCCCCGGCGTCGGGTATTCGGTGGTGACTTTGGCCCAGTTGGCGTCCAGCTCCTCAGCCACCAGTTGTGCCAGGCCGGTGAGCGTGCCCTGGCCCATCTCGGAGCGCGCGATCCGGATCACGATGCTGTCGTCGGGATTGACGACCACCCAGGCGTTCACTTCGGCCGGCAAGGTGGTTTGCGCCTGTGCTTCGCCTACCAGCGGGATACGGAATGCGACCACGAGGCCGACCCCGGCAGCAGCGGCCGAACTGCCCAGGAACATGCGGCGCGAGAGCCCGCGCACAGGCCGGGTCGACATAGAAGTTGATGCGGAAGTTTTCATGTCGTGCTCCCGTCTGCGTGCTGGATCGATAGCGCGGCTGTCTTGGTGTCGCCGCCGTTGGCCACCACCTTGATGGCAGCGCGGATCCGGTTGTAGGTGCCGCAGCGGCAGATGTTGGTCATTACCTCGTCAATGTCCGCGTCGGTCGGTCTGGGTTTGTCCTTCAGGAGAGAAACCGCCGCCATGATCATGCCGCTCTGGCAGAAGCCGCATTGCGGCACGTCGAGTGCCGCCCAGGCTTTCTGCACCGGGTGGGACCCGTCAGCCGACAGGCCCTCGATGGTGACGATCTTTTCGGCCGGCCCCACGGTAGATACCGGCCGCACGCAACTGCGTGTGGGTACACCGTCCAGGTGCACCGTACACGCGCCACACTGGGCAATGCCACAGCCATATTTGCTGCCAGTAAGCCCCAGCTGCTCACGCAGCACCCACAAAAGCGGCGTGTCGTCTTCGGCCTCGAAGTCGCGTATGACACCATTGACGTTCAGTTTTGCCATGTACTTAACTCCTCATTTTTGGAATTGCCCGGTCGCGGCGACTTGGGTCGGTTTTATCTTACGCCCGCTGCCGCTATTTTGCTTGGGCACGGTTGTCACCGAGTGCAGCGTGGGGTCAAAAGGTGGAAACCCCCCAGCGCTCTGGCCATCTGCAACTGCCGTGGCGCGACGCATTCCAAAGTGGCTAGGCGATTTGCCGTACCAACTCGCGGCCGCAAGCTTGCGCTACTTCCTGATAGCATGTGTACCCGAAGACAGCGAGGTACACAAAGTGCGCACGAACATCGAGATAGACGACAAACTTATGAAGGATGCTTTGAAGGCCACTGGCGCGAAGAGCAAGCGTGAGGCAGTAGAACTCGGGTTGAAAACATTGGTGCAGCTTCGTGCGCAGGGAAAAGCCCGTGAACTCAAGGGGAAGATTACCTGGGAAGGTGACCTGAACGCAATGAGGACTGACAGGTGATTCTGGTCGACTCCAGCGTATGGATCGACTACTTCCGTTCGGCCGGCACTCCGCAGGTAGCACTCCTGGACTCCCTCTTCGGGAGTAGCCCGCTTGCGGTAGGTGACTTGATTGCTGCAGAAGTGTTGCAGGGCGTGCGGGACGCGCGCGAGTTCAAGTGGGTCAAGAAAACCTTGGATGATTTCGAGCACATTGATCTCGCTGGGTACGACCTTGCGGTCAAGGCCTCCGAAAACTATCGGTCGTTGCGAGCGGTCGGGGTGACCATACGCAAGACTATCGACACACTCATTGCTACCCGGTGCATCGAGGATGGGTTGACGCTGCTCCACGCAGATAGAGACTTCTTGCCGTTTTCGCAGCACCTTGGACT
>JANOCN010000071.1:0-3985 GCA_031412185.1 Betaproteobacteria bacterium
GGAACCGGCCTGGGCATGACCGAGTCCGGGCCGTTCGGCATCTTCATCACCAACCCGGACGTGAAGGCCGGCGACCTCGGCGTACCCACGCCCGGACTCGAACTGAAGCTGGTACCCAGTGATGGCAAGGTCGAAGTGCGCTACCGAGGCCCCAACATCACACCCGGCTACTGGCGCGCACCCGGAGAGACGGCCGCGAGCTTTGACGGCGAAGGCTTTTTTTGCACCGGGGATGCGGTCGCCTGGATCGACGAACACAACATGCACCTGGGTCTGAAGTTTGATGGACGTATCGCAGAGGACTTCAAGCTCGCCACCGGCACGTTTGTGAGTGTTGGCCCGCTGCGCAGCAAGATCATTGCCGCCGGTGCGCCCTACGTGCAGGACGCCGTCATCACCGGCATCAACCTCAAGGAGGTCGGGGCGCTTATTTTCCCAACCGCCGAGGTCCGGAAACTGGATGAATTCCCGGCTAGCGTCGGCCTGCAGCAGGTGCTGCAGAGTAGCGCCGTGCAAGCGCATTTCCAGCAGATCTTGAATGATCTCGCCAAAGAGGCCACTGGCAGTGCCAACCGCGTTGCCCGACTGCACCTGATGTCCGAGCCGGCCTCGATAGACAAGGGCGAGATCACCGACAAGGGCTCGATCAACCAGCGTGCTGTGCTCAAGCACCGGGACGCGCTGGCGCAAGCCTTGCACGACGGTTCATTGCCGTATACCCTCATGCCCCAGACCTGAGCAGAACTTTCGCCGAGCAACCAGACTTTTCCGTGTAATTCAAATCCCAACTCCAGGAGACCCGCCATGACTTCAACCACCCGCCGCCAGTTCACCCACACCGCAGCAGGCATTGCCGCAATGGGTGCTTTATCTCCCTTTGCAGCGCGTGCGCAGTCGCTGGAACAGGTGAAAATTGTCAACGGCTTCCCGGCTGGCGGCACCGCCGACGCTACCAGCCGCCGGGTCGGCGAGAAGTTGGCAGGAACCAGTTTCTCGAAGAATGCCGCACTGGTGGAGAACAAGCCAGGTGCCGGAGGCCGCATCGCCGTGGAAACGGTCAAGAACGCAGCGCCGGACGGTGCCACTTTGCTGCTCACGCCTTACTCCTGCACCTCGATCTACCCGCACATCTACAAGAAGCTGTCTTACGACCCGTTCAAGGACCTGATGCCGGTATCGATCGCTGCAGTCATGCACCATGGCCTGGCGGTCGGGCCGATGGTGCCCGCCAGCGTCAAGAGCGTCAAAGACTATGTGGCCTGGGCCAAGGCCAACCCGGGCCAGGCCAGTTATGGCTCGCCCGCCGCCGGCTCGATACCCCACTTCCTGGGGGCCCTGCTGAGTGGCTATACCAATACGCCTCTGACCCACGTGCCCTACCGCGGTTCGATTCCCGGTGTTGCGGACGTGATCGGCGGCCAGCTTGCCTCCATGTTCACACCCAGCGGCGACTTCATGGCCAACTACAAGGCGGGCAAGCTGCGCATACTCGCGACTTCGGGGCCAACCCGCAACCCGTATTCGCCCGACGTACCTACTTTCGCCGAGCAGGGCTTCTCGGAGCTCACCACCGAAGAATGGTTCGGCTTCTACGCGCCGGCCAAAACGGCGGGCAATGTGATTGACAACGCCAATGCCGCCATCAACGCTGCGCTGCTGGACAAAGCGGTGGTCACCTCTCTGGGAACCTTTGCGCTGATCAGCCGCGGGTCGAGCGTACGCGAAATGGACAAGAGCCAGCGCGACGCATTTTTCCGCTGGGCACCGCTGGTTAAACAAATCGGTTTCTCCGACGAGTCCTGATCCGCGCGGCCCAAGGGAAGCACTGAACCAACACCGTGCGGCAGGCGATGCGCGGCGTGGCCGACTTCAGCTACCGCTAGGCAGACCCGCGCACAACGATGGACTACCAACCCCGCCTGGACGATATCGGGACCATCCTTTTCAGGGTCCTGCATGGTCCCAGGCATCTGCAGGCGCTCGAATGCCACGGCCAGACTGATGCCGACCTGATGCGCCAAGTGCTGGACGAAGCCGGCAGATTTATCGGCGAGCAGGTTGCGCCGCTGCAACGTGGCGGAGACGAAATCGGTTGCCACTGGGACGCCGGAATCGTCACCACGCCGCCTGGTTTCCGCGCCGCCTACCAGGCGTTCTGGCGCGCCGGTTGGCCAGCCCTGGCCTGCGCACACGAAGACGGTGGCCAGGGCCTGCCTGCGGTGCTGGAGGCAATCGTATTCGAGATGCTAAGCGGGGCCAACCACGCGTGGACTATGGCACCCGCGCTCCTGCATGGAGCCTACGAATGTATTCGCCACCATGCCAGTGACGCGCTCAAAACCACCTACCTCGAAAAAGTGGCGACCGGCGAGTGGCTGGCCACCATGTGCCTCACCGAAGCCCATGCCGGCAGCGACCTGGGGCTGGTACGCACCCGGGCCACAGCGCAAGCCGATGGCAGCTACCAGCTTGCAGGTACCAAGATATTCATCTCGGGCGGCGAACACGACCTGTGCGACAACATCGTGCACCTGGTGCTGGCCCGATTGCCCGACGCTCCTGCCGGGCCCAAAGGGCTGTCGTTGTTCCTGTCACCCAAGTTCCTGCCTGGCGGCCAGCGCAACACCATCGTCTGCGAGCGCATCGAAGAAAAGATGGGCCTGCATGGCAGTCCCACCTGCGTGCTGCGTTTTGACGATGCCTGCGGTTGGCTGGTGGGTGAAGCCAACCGCGGCCTGAACGCCATGTTCGTCATGATGAACGCTGCGCGGCTGCACGTGGGCCTGCAGGGCGTGGGTCTGCTGGAAGCCGCGTGGCAGAAGGCCGACGCGTATTCGCGCGAACGCCGGCAAATGCGCGCGCCCAGGGCCGACGGTGCGACGGCGAGTAGCCCGGATTTGATCGCCGAACACCCGGCAATGCGCCGCATACTGGACACCCAACGCGCCTGGATCGACGGCGGCCGGGTGCTGGGTTACTACACCGCGATCCAGCTCGACATCGCCAAACATCACCCGGATGCAGCGCAACGCAACACCGCCCAACGCTGGTGTACGCTGGTAACACCGGTGCTCAAGGCGGCGTTCACCCAGCAGGCGTTCCAGGGTGGCAGCGAGTGTCTGCAGGTGCTGGGCGGGCACGGTTACGTGCGCGAATGGGGCATTGAGCAGATCGTGCGCGACGCCCGCGTATCGATGATCTACGAAGGCACCAACGAGATCCAGGCCATCGACCTGCTGGTACGCAAAGTTTTGTCCGATGGCGGTGCCGGTCTGGGTGCGCTGTTGGCCGAGCTCGGTGCGGCGCTGGACACCCGCGAGTTGCAACAGTCCATCGTGTTGCGCCGCTTTGCTGCGCTGCAAATGCTCACAGCCAAGCTGGTGTCGGCCTGCCGCGCAGACGCCACCGTGGCCTACTGGGTGGCAGAAGATTTTCTGCGTGCCACCGCCATTGCGCTCGTCGGTTGGGCCTGGATGAAGATTCAGCTGGCCACCAGCGCCGACGCTGCATTGCCGCGGCACGCCGAGCGCTGGGTGGCCCCCGCCGATGCCATGCGCCGCTGGATACTGCCTGAGTTCGATATGCGCCTGAGCATCATCGCCAAACGCATAGCTGTTGACAGCGGCGCAACAACTGCTTTATGAGCGCAGTGCCGCGAACTTCCAGCCTAACCAGCGTCGACAAAATCGACAGCAGTTACCTGGAGAGCCTGGTGGGCTACAACGCTCGGCGCGCCGCGCTCGCCATCATTGGCCTGTTTCTGGAGCGCATGGCACCATACGACCTGCGCCCGGTCGATTTTTCTATCCTGTCCCTGATCACCCACAACCCTGGCATCACATCGCGCCAGTTATGCACCACGCTGGGCATCCTGCCCCCCAACCTGGTGGCCATGGTGGGCGCGCTGCACAAACGCGGGCTGATCCGGCGCTCTCCCCATCCCAGCGACGGTCGGGCCATGAGCCTTACCCTCACGGCCTCTGGC
>JANOCN010000072.1:0-13446 GCA_031412185.1 Betaproteobacteria bacterium
CCGGCGGACACACCGGTTTTCTGTCGCCGTTTGCATTTGTGAGTGCAGTGCGAGAGTTTTTTGACGGCTACGTGATTGTGGGTGGCGGCATCAGCGACGGATGGGGTGTCGCCGGTGCGGTGGCCTGCGGGGCTGACTTCGTCTACATGGGCACCCGCTTCATTCCCACTGCCGAGAGCCTGGCTCCACAAGGTTACAAACAGATGGTGGTCGACAGCACCGTGGACGACCTGATCATCAGCGCTGGCATCAGCGGCACACCGGCGAGCTGGCTCAAACCCTCACTGCGCGCCAATGGCCTGGACCCCGACAACATGCCCGATGCGCCGGGCCGGCAATACGACAGCAACCAGTCCTTCGCGGGCAAGAAGTGGACCGAAGTCTGGGCCGCCGGCCAGGGCCTGGGCAGCATCAAGGCGGTCGAGCCGGTCTCTGCCGTGGTGGACCGGCTGGCACAGGAGTACGCGCAGGCGATGGCGCGGTTGCGTGGTCTGCCCTACCTCACGCCCTGAGGCATTCATGATCTTTCCACCCCCGATGACCAACCGAACACCGTACACCCTGAGCCCATCGAAGGGCTTGCAGGTTATGCCGTTTTCTGGCCGGAAGCAGCCCACCATGTTTCGCGGGATCGCACACATGCCGCTGTTTGTACCGGATCGTGCCGACGTGGCACTCGGGATCGCCCACGAGCCACCATTTGTACAGGATCATGCCGACGTGCCACTGGGCTTCTTCCACTCGCCAGGGTCTGTACGGGATCAGGCCGACGTGGCACTCAGCTCCGTTCGTGTCACCCGCCCTGCGGGCTCCTTCTTTACCTCACTGCGCCGAGCGCCCCATCGACCTGATCTGCGAGGATGTCGCGCGCTCGGTCTCGCGGCCCCGGCACGCCCACCATGCTCGCTGCCGAGGATGCTGGGGCGGGTGGCGGAGCGAAGTAGAGAAGGAGTCGCTGGCCCTAGGCCAGCACGGGTGACATGAGCGCAGCCACCCGCCCCGGCGTCCTCGGCTCGCAGAAGCCTGCGTGCGCAACTGCACCTGCCACAGCTACCGGACCCAATTTCCCGGACTTCGAAAGCCGTCGGTTCCAGGCGGGCTCAGCAACATGGTGCTTTGAATTTCAGAACCCTCAATAGCTGGAGACACCCATGACTGAACCGGTATTTATCCTCGGCGGCTACCAGACCGACTTTGCGAAGGTCTGGTCGCGCCAGGGGCAGGACATTTCGGACATGACGCGCGAGGCGACGGTCGGTGCGCTGGAAGCCTGTTCGCTGGACGCATCCGCCATTCAAAGCATCCACGTGGGCAACGCCTTTGGCGAGCTGCAGCGCCAGCAGGCGCATCTGGGCGCCATGGTGGCGCAGGTAGTGCCCGCGTTGTGGGGTGTGCCTGCCATGCGCCACGAAGGCGCGTGTGCGTCCTCGTCGCTGGCGGTGCTGACGGCGATGGCCGAGATCGAAGCCGGGCGTTACGACTGTGTGCTGGTGTTGGGGGTGGAAGAGTTCAAGAATCTGCCCGGCAACCAGGCCTCGCAAAACCAGAACGCGGCCGCCTGGCAGGGCCACGAAGACATAGCCTGCACCTTTATGTGGCCGGCCGCGTTTGGTCTGGTGGCACAGGAATACGATCGCCGTTACGGGCTGGACCGCAAATACCTGAACCGCATCGCCGAACTCAACTACGGCAACGCCAGACGCAACCCGCTGGCGCAAACCCGCAAGTGGAACTTCGACGCCTTGAGCTTCACCGACGACGACCAAGCCAATCCACTCATCGAGCCCGGCACGCGGCGCCAGGACTGTGGGCAGATTACCGATGGTGCCTGCGCCGTGGTGTTGTCCTCTGCGCGGTTTGCACAGGAACATGCCAGGCACCGTGGTGCTGCCATTGCAGGCCTGCCGCGCATCGCGGGCTGGGGCCACCGCAACGCCGGCCTGAAACTAAAGGACAAGCTGGAACGCAGCCGCGACGCTGCTTATGTGTTCCCGCACGTGCGCCAGACGATTGAAGACGCATGGCGGCGCGCTGGCGTAGCCGACATCAGCGCCATGCAGGGGGTGGAGACCCACGATTGTTTTACCACCACGCAATACATGGCCATCGACCACCTGGGCCTGACTGCGCCGGGGCAGAGCTGGCAGGCAGTGGAAGACGGCCGGATCGAAGCTACGGGTAGCTGCCCCATCAATATGAGTGGCGGCCTGATCGGTTGTGGCCACCCGGTGGGCGCCACCGGCACACGCATGCTGTTCGACGCGGCGAGACAGGTCACCGGCCAGGCCGCCGACTGCCAGATCGACGGCGCACGGCGTATCCAGACGCTCAACATCGGCGGCTCGTGTGCCACGGTAGTGAGTTTTGTGGTGGCGTGCAACGACTGACCATTGCGCACACCGATGCCTCCCGCCGTAGCTCCGAGCGCCCCCAGCCCAGCCGCCTCGCGTCTGGCCCCCCGAGGGGGTGCAAGAAAACTTGGGGCGGCCCGGCGTTTTCTTGATCGCTTCACGCCCGACCTGGACCTGACGCGCGACGCGTTGGCCAGCAGCGCACTCAGCCACGGGCTGATGCTGCTGGGCGACCGCTGGACCGTGGCGGTGCTGATGGGTGCCTTTACCGGTGTGCAGCGTTTCGACGCCTGGCAGAGCCGTCTGGGTATTCCACGCCCCACGTTGGCGAACCGGCTCAAGGCGCTGGTCGACATGGGTCTGATGCGCCAGCGCGCCTACCAGCAACGCCCGCAGCGTTTTGCCTACCACCTGACCCGTGCCGGTCTCAAGCTGTACGACCATGTGTTGATGATCTGGATGTGGGAGAAGCGTTGGGGAACACGCCAGGCGTCACTGCCTGAGAAACTTTTACACCAGACTTGTGGCCATGCTTTTGTGCCGGTGCTCGCCTGCTCGGCCTGTGGTGAGCGCGCCGGCATGAACGATCTGCAGTTCAGCCTCAAGGTCAACCCGGTGTTGCTGGAGCAGGCGGCGGTCGCGGGCCGCACGTCGCGCCTTTCGGCCACCGACGCCACCGGCATGGGGCTCGGGCAACGGGTGGACCGCTGGTCCTTGCTGATCGTTACGGCAGTCGTGATTGGTTGCCACTACTTCGACCAGTTGTGCCATGTGCTGGGTATTGCCAGCAGTGTGCTGTCGCGGCGCCTGGCTGGCATGGTCGAGTCTGGTTTGCTGCTGAGCCAACCCGACCTGAACGATGCGCGGCGCCACGTGTACCGGCTCACACCGGCCAGCCGCGACCTGTTTGGTTACCTGGTGTGTTTCTCCACCTGGGCCAGCCGCGACTACCTGCACCAGCCCAGCTCGATCCGGACAACTCACAAGGCGTGCGGCGCTGCTTTCTTTCCCCAGGTGGTATGCAGCGCCTGCCGGGAACCCCTGAAGCCGTGGGAGGTGTCGTTTGCGCCCGTATTCGCGCCACTTTCCTAGGAGACCACTGAATGTCTGTTGAACTGTTGCGTCGTGTTCCCAGTGATATCAAGCCTGGCGACGATCCCCAACCATGAACACGATCAAACTTCTGCTGCCGGCCATCGGGGCCGCAATCTGGCTGCTGTGGGTGGTGGCGCTGCTGGTGTTCCGCAGCAAGCCCGAGTTGCGGGTCGGTGGACTGCGCGACTTTCTCTACCCGCTGGCTGCACTGGTGTTTGGCATCGCCTGGTTTATGAGCACCCGTACCACGCCAGGAGCCTGGTTTCTCGCCCTGTACCTGCGCGCGGCGGTCATCACCGGCGCGTTGCTGGCGGTGGTGTGGCTCATCAGCCTGCTGCGTCGCGACAGCAGCATCATGGACGTGGCTTATCCGCTGGCGGTATCGATCCCGGTGCTGGTGCTGCTGGCACGCCGTGGCACCTGGTCTGCGCACGAGATTCTCGTGGCGATTATGGTCAGTCTGTGGAGCCTGCGCATGTCGCTGCACATTGGCGTGCGCAATACCGGGCACGGCGAAGATGGGCGCTACGCCGCCTGGCGCAGGCGCTTTGGTGGCAACTGGTGGTGGTGGAGCTTTTTTCAGGTCTTCGCCCTGCAAGGCGTGGTGGTCTGGCTTTGGTCGATATGCCTGATTGCCGCCGTGGCGGCCGGGCCGCAGCCCCTGTTGTGGCAGCATGCGCTGGCGCTGCTGCTGTTTGCGGTGGGTATGTACTTTCAGACCGTAGGAGACCTGCAACTCGAGCGCTTCAAGAAGCAGCGCACCGACCGCAGCCAGGTGCTTGATACCGGGCTGTGGGCGCATACGCGACATCCCAACTATTTCGGCGAAGCCATGGTCTGGTGGAGCTTTGGCGCACTCGGACTGGTGCATCCCTGGGGCTGGGTCGCGCTGGCAGGCCCACTGTACGTGACCTGGTTCATGAGCCGGGGTTCAGCCACACCGATGCAGGAGCGGTACCTGGCCAAGTCCAAGCCGGCCTACGTCGACTACGTGGCGCGGGTACCGCGGTTTTTCCCGTGGACAAAACCGGGATGAAGGCGCTGCACCATGAGCCGCCGGGCCGTTCCCAACGGTGAATTCCGCAATGCGCAGCATGGAGGATGCCTGATGAACGACATTTTCATCGTTGACGCGGTACGCACGCCGCGTGGCAAAGGCAATGACAAAGGCAGCCTGAAAGGCGTCAAACCGGCCGTATTGCTGTCCCAGGTTTTGCGCGCACTGGCCGGGCGCACTGCGGTGGAAACGTCGCAGATCAGCGACGCGATTTTTGGCTGCGTTACACAAACTGGAGAACAAGGCAGCAGCGTGGGCACGCTGGCCCTGCCACTGGCTGGCTGGAGCGACGTGGTGGCGGCGGTCACGCTCAACCGCTACTGCGCCAGCGGTCTCTCGGCAACAAATTTTGCCGCGCTGCAGGCCCGACACGGCGATACGCTGGCGGTGGGTGGTGGCATCGAGATGATGTCACGTGTACCGATGGCCAGTGACCAGGGCCCACTAACCCACGACCGGGAACTGCAGGCACTCGCACATCTGGTGCCTATCGGTATTGCGGCTGATGCCATCGCCACCCAGCGTGGCTACACGCGCGAAATGCTCGACAGTTATGCCGCCGCGTCCCAGCAACGCGCCGCCGGTTCGGCCGCGCGCGAACCCACCCGTTCCCTGGTCGCAGTAACAGACGCAGAAGGCGCGGTACTGCTGGCGCACGACGAAAACATCCGCGCCGCCACCACCACACAAAGCCTGTCTTCGATGCAACCCGCGTTTGCCCAATGGGGCGAAAAGGGTGGCGAAGCTGGCTGGGACGCCCAGTTGTGCCGCCGGTATGGGCTCAAGGCGATCAGCCACCACCACCACGCTGGCAATTCACCCGCCATGGCGGACGGCGCTGCCGCCGTACTGGTTGGCACCCAGGCGGCGCTGCAACGCGGTGGCCTGCGCGCCCGCGCCCGTATTCTGGGCATGGCCGACACCGGGTCGGACCGCATGCTGGCCCTTACCGGCACAGTGCCTGCCGCACGCCTGGCGCTGGCGCGCGCACACCTGCAGCCACAAGACATAGACCTGTTTGAGATCAACGAAGGTTTCGCCGCCATGGCGCTGCACTTCATGGAGGACATGCAGGTCGGCCATGAGCGCGTGAACGTAAATGGCGGTGCCATCGCGATCGGCCACGCCATGGGTTGCACGGGTGCGGCACTGGTCAGCGTGTTGCTGGACGAACTTGCGTCGCGCGAAGCGCGGTACGGTTGCATCGCCATCTGCGGTGCCGCAGGTGTGGCCAGCGCGATGGTGCTGGAGCGGCTGGCGTGACCGGTTTACAGGTCTTCGCGCAACTCACCGTCAACGGCATCGCCGTAGGTGCGATTTATGCGCTGGTTGCGCTGGGCCTAGTGCTCACCTACAAGGCCACGGAAGTGCTGAACTTCGCGCACGGCGACCTGCTGGCGGTATCCGCATTTACCGCGTGGGGACTGATCACTGTGGTGGGTCTGCCGTTTTGGTGGGCGCTGCTGGCAACGGTGGCCATTGCTGCGCTACTGGCTTACGGTATCGATGCCATCGTGATTCGCCGCATTGCCGGCCAGCCGCAGTTTGCCGGTGTCATGTTGACGATTGCCATTGCCTTCATGCTGCGTGGCCTGACCAGCATGGGTTTTGGCCCCGAGTCGCGCAGTTACGCCACACCGTGGACCGGGCACACCACTACTCTGGCCGGCGTCGCCATCGCCGACCTGCAACTGGTGATTGTCGGCATGTCGCTGGCCGTGACGGCGGTGTTGTTGCTGTTCTTTCGCAGCACCCGGCTCGGTGTGGCGATGCAGGCCGCGTCGCAAAACCAGCTGGCAGCCTACCTGACCGGCGTGCGCGTGAAACGCATCAACTCCCTGGTGTGGGCGCTGGCCGGTGCCACCGCAGCCATCGCAGGGGTATTGCTGGCACCAATCACGCTGGTCGATGTGACGCTCTGGTTCGTAGTGCTCAAGGCCCTTGCGGCCCTGGTACTGGGTGGTTTTGGCAGTATTGCCGGAGCCATTGTGGGCGGCTTGCTGATTGGCCTGATCGAGCAATACGCCGGTGTCTACCTGCCCGACGGCTCCAAGGATGTGGTGGCCTACGTCGTGCTGATCGCGGTGCTGGTCGTGCGCCCGCACGGTCTTCTGGGGGAAGCGCATGGAAAACGTGTTTAACACCTTGGGGTCAGATCCCGATTTCGCCCAGCTACCTTCGCGCAGCAATCGGTTTCCCAGCGAAATCGGGCTCTGACCCCTACCATTCAACTCCCCCGTGAAGTTCAACTACAACACCCGCCACCGCGACCGGTTCGCGTTGCTGCGCCATACCGACCAGCGCATCGCGTATGGCCTGCTGCTGGCGGTGCTGCTGGTGATGCCCTGGGTCGCGTCCCGGTTCTTCGTGGGCGAGCTGAGTTACGTGTTTATCCTGTGCATTGCCAGTCTGGGCTTGATGGTGCTCACCGGGTACACCGGCCAGGTGTCACTCGGCCACGCGGCGTTTGTCGGCATCGGTGCCTATGCGCACGCCTGGATGCTCGCGCAGGGTGTGCCATTGGTGCTAGCGCTACCTTTGGCCGGCGTCTTGTGCGCTGCATTTGGCGTGGCGCTGGGGGTACCCGCAATCCGCGTGTCAGGCTTGTACCTGGCCATGGTTACGCTGGCGTTTTCGGTGATCGCTACACACGTCTTTGGCCACTGGACTTCAGTTACCGGTGGCTTCACCGGGCTGGCAGTGAAGGAACCGTCGATTGCCGGGCTTTCGCTGGGTGGACCCAAGGGATTTTATTTTCTGTGCCTCGCAGTTCTGGTGCTGGTGCTGCTGGCGCTGCTGAACTTGTTGCGCTCCGGCACCGGGCGTGCGTTTCTGGGGGTACGCGATTCCGAAGCCGCCGCATATTCGCTTGGCATCGCGGTGGGCCGTACCAAGGTCGTCGCGTTTGCCTTGTCGGCCGGGGTGTCCGGAGTGGCCGGCGCGCTGCTGGCCCACCACACCAAATACCTGACGCCAGACGCGTTCACCCTCATCCTGTCGATGGAGCTCGTGCTGATGGTGGTGATTGGCGGCCTGGGCAGCCTGCGTGGTGCGGTGCTGGGTGCCATCCTGATCAGCCTGCTGCCCACCATGATCTCGCGCCTCAAGCCGCTGCTGCCGGATGCGGTGGCCAAACAATTCGGGCTCGAGACATTTATCTTCGGTTTCATCCTGGCGCTGTTTGTGCTGTTCGAACCGGCTGGCATCAATGGCCGCTGGCTCAAGCTGCGCGCGCTGGTAGAGAGCTTTCCGCTTTACCGGCGCGACACCTTCAAGCGCACCAAACGCTACATGAAATCGGAGCGGTACAAATGAATGCGCCGCACGCAAGTTTCAAAAGGAGCACAGAGACGCTGGCTCGGAGTGAAATCCTGCTCGAAGCGCGCAACCTGTCGCTCTCGTTTGGCGGTGTACATGCGATCGCAGGTTTGAGTTTTGACGTATTGGCCGGTGAGGTGCTGGCCATCATCGGGCCCAATGGCGCGGGCAAAACGTCGGTGCTCAACGTAGTCACGCGGGTTTTTGACCCCAGCAGCGGCAGCATCCGTTTTGCCGGGCGCGAGTTGACTGCCTCGCTGCGCCACGAGGTGGCGGCGCTGGGTATCGCCCGCACGTTCCAGAACATAGAGCTGTTTGAAGCGGCCACGGTGATGGACAACCTGCTGCTCGGTCGCCACCGGTTTGGTCACGGCAGCTGGTGGCAGCAGTTGCTGCGTACCCCTGCAGTCACAGCGCTGGAAGAGGCGTCCCACGCCGCCGTGGAGGAGGTGATCGAGTTCCTTGAGTTGTCCGCCTGGCGCAACAGCCTGGTCGCCAGCCTGCCGTACGGCGTGCGCAAGGTGGTGGAACTGGGCCGTGCGCTGGCCACCCAGCCCCGCTTGTTATTTCTCGACGAACCGGCATCTGGCCTGAACCCCGAAGAGACCCGCAACCTCGCGTTCTGGATCGACGACATCCGCACCGACCTGGGCATCACGGTGGTTATGGTCGAACACGACATGTCGCTGGTGAGTGCCGTCGCCGACCGCGTCATCTGCATGGCGCAAGGTCAACTGCTGGCGACGGGCAGCGCAGCGGAAGTACAAAACCACCCGCTGGTGGTCACTGCGTACCTGGGAGCCTGACGCATGACGGCGCCTGCGATTGCACCGGCAACCACACTTCTGGCCGTGCGCAACCTGGAGACCTGGTATGGCCCCATCGTAGCCATCTCGGGCGTCAATATCGCGGTTGAACAGGCCCGTATTGTGGCCGTGCTCGGGGCCAATGGGGCCGGCAAAACCACCTTGCTCAATACCATCTCAGGCGTGGTCGACCCGTTCAAGGGGCAGGTGGTTTTTTGCGGCGACGACATCGGTGGCCAGGACGCCGACGCGGTGTGCCGGCGTGGCCTCGTGCTGGTGCCCGAGGGCCGCCAGGTGTTTCCGTTTTTGAGTGTGCGCGACAACCTGGCGATGGGCGCCTATACACGGCACGACAAGGACGCGGTGCGCAAAGACCTGGAACAGGTGTACCAGTGGTTTCCGCGCCTGAAGGAACGCGCACTGCAACACGCAGGCCTGTTGTCGGGCGGGGAGCAGCAAATGCTGGCCATTGGCCGCGCCGTCATGAGCCAACCGCGTCTGCTGATGCTCGACGAGCCTTCGCTGGGCCTGTCCCCGCTGCTGACCAAAGAAATATTCTCCATGGTGCGGCGCATCCGCGACGAGACCGGGTGCGCCGTGCTGGTGGTGGAGCAGAACGCCGCCGTAGCGCTGGCGCACGCAGACGACGGCTACATCATGGAGTTGGGCCGCGTGGTTGCGGCCGACACCTGCGCAGCGCTGGCGCAGAAGTCCGACGTACGCGATGCTTACCTCGGCCTGGGCCATACTCAAACCCTGAGCGGAACTGCCCAACGCTGGTCACGGCGCAAGACCTGGCGTTGAGCCTGCGCCGAGCCCCTGCCCCCATGACCCATTCCGGCACCCGACCCAATGCCATCCTGTTCGAAGGCTGTGACACGCCGCAGAAGGTATTTCTCACCCGCTGCCGCAATTGGGCCGACCGTGCAGCCCTGCGCCACAAGCGCCGCGGGCTGTGGGAAACCACCACCTGGTCTGTCTATCTGGAAAACGCGCGCGCCATCGGGCTGGCCCTGGCAGACCTGGGGGTAACACGCGGGCAGGTAGTTTGCGTGCTGGCCGAGAACCGGCCCGAGTGGCTGTACGCCGACATGGGCGCGCAATGTATGGGCATCATCGGGAACGGTATCTACCCGACCTCGTCACCCGACCAGGTGGCCTACATCCTGCAGCATTCGCAGGCCCGGGTGTTGCTGGTCGAAAACCAGGAACAGCTGGAAAAAGCCCTGGCCGTGCGCGACGCCTGCCCCGACCTGCTGCGTATCGTCGTGATGGACCGCGAGGGCTTGCGGGCTCTGCAGGACGACCGGGTGGTCTTCTTTGACAGTCTGCTGGCCCATGGCAAGGCGCTGGCCGCAACGCGTGGCGGCGAATTCGACGCCGCTATTGCGGCCGGTGAGGCGCACGACACGGCCTTTCTGGTCTACACCTCTGGCACCACCGGCCCGCCCAAAGGTGCCATGGTGTCGAATCGCAACGTGGTGTTCCAGCTCGGGCAGGCCACGGGCTATCTGGACGCAGTATTGGGCGATCGCTCGTTGTCGTTCCTGCCGCTGTGCCACATCGCCGAACGGATGGCGTCGGTGTTCAACCCGCTGGCGGTCGGGCTGGTAGTGCATTTCCCCGAAAACGCCGGTACGGTTTTCAACGACCTGCGCGAGGTCGCGCCCCAGGTGCTGTTTGCACCGCCGCGCTTCTGGGAAAAACTGTATTCACAGATCGACCTGTTCATGCGTGACGCGATAACACCGGCACGTTGGGTCTACGCGCGGGCGCTGGCGGCCAACCGGCAGCGGGTAGCATCAGCACTCGACGGCCAGGCCACGCTGCGCAAAACAGCCACACAGCGCGCCCTCGACTTTTGCGCGTTCCGCAACCTCAAGATCTTCCTGGGGCTGCAAAACGTCAAGACGGCATTGACAGGCGCGGCACCCGTCCCCGCAGAGTTGATCAAGTGGTTTCTCAGTATCGGTATCGAGCTGCGCGAGGCCTTTGGAATGACCGAGACCTGCGGCTTTTGCACCGCCACGCCGGCCGGTGGCGTGAAACTCGGCTGGGCCGGCCTGGCAGGTACTGGCACCGAGCTGCGGA
The DNA here is from genome assembly GCA_031412185.1 of Betaproteobacteria bacterium. Lineage (GTDB taxonomy): Bacteria > Pseudomonadota > Gammaproteobacteria > Burkholderiales > Burkholderiaceae_C > CAISIP01. The sequence goes on from JANOCN010000072.1 coordinate 10,719, forward strand.
TAGCGGCCGAGAACGAAATCCAGGTGCGCGGGCCGAATGTGTTCGCGGGCTATTGGCGTGACCCGGAGAAGACGGCGCAGGCCATCGATGCCGATGGCTGGCTGCACACCGGCGACTGCGGTGAGATCGATGCCGACGGGTATCTGGCCATTCGCGACCGCATCAAGGACATCCTGATTACCTCGGGCGGCAAGAACATCACGCCGAGCCACATCGAGAGCCTGCTCAAGTTCAGCCCCTACATCACCGATGCCGTGGCGGTAGGCGACGGGCGGCATTTCCTGTGTGCCCTGGTCATGATCGACCAGGAACATGTGGCGCGCTTCGCCCAGGAGCGCCAGGTGCCCTACACCGACTTTGCCAGCCTTACCCGTGCACCCGAAGTGCTGGCCTTGATCGACGAGCAGGTGCAACAGGCCAATTCCCAACTGGCCAGGGTGGAACAGATAAAGCACTTTCGCATCATCAGCGAGTTGCTCGGTGCCGAAGACGAAGAGCTCACACCGACGATGAAACTCAAACGCAAAGTGATCGCGGTGAAATACGCAAAACTGATTGAGAGTATGTATTCGCTGGGGTCAGATCCCAATTTCGCGCAACTCCCTAACCGGCGCGCGACCAACCCCCACGGAATTGGGCTCTGACCCCATCCATCTAAGCTCCTGACTCCCTCCCCCGTATTTCCCCTCCTACCCCTACCCCGCAACCTCTGCAAAAATCCCACTACACACCAAGGAGACTCTGATGAAACTGCTACGTAGAACCTTTATTGCCGCTGCCACCATGCTGCTGGCGCAAGCACATGCTGCCGGTGTGACCGACACCGAAATCGTAGTCGGCACCCATATCGACCTGTCCGGTCCGGTGGCCGCAGGCATGCCGATGCTGCGCAACGCCATGCAGATGCGCCTGGACGAAGCCAATGCAGCCGGCGGCGTGAACGGCCGCAAATTCAGGCTGGTGGTCGAAGACAATGGCAGCCAGCCGCAGATGGCTGTGCGTGCGGTGCAAAAACTGATCAACAGCGACGGCGTGTTCGCCATCATCAACCCGTTCGGCTCGACCACCAATGCCGCCACCGTGAAAACCGCCACCGACGCCGGTGTGGTTGTATTCGCACCCTGGGCCGCGTCAGGCATCATCCAGAAGGTATCTGGCAATAGCCCGCTGCTGTTCACCACGGTACAAAACTACGACAGCACTACGGCCACCGGTGTGTCCTGGGCCATCAAAAACTGGAACGCCAAAAAGATCGGCGTGATCTACCAGGAAGGCCCGTTTGGCGACCTGGTCCGTGCCGGCATGAACGCTGCGCTCAAAGAGGCCAACCTCACGGTTGCCGCAGAAGCCGCCTGGAAGGCCGGCGATATCGACTTTTCATCCCAGGTCGCCAAGATGAAAGCAGCCAATGTCGATGTCATCCTGGCGGGCACGATTGTTCGCGAGACAGTAGGCGTGATGGCCGAGGTCCGCAAGCTGGGCTGGAAAGAGGTGAAAGTGCTCACCGCCTTGCCGGGGCGCAGTGGCATCGTGGCGGTGCTGGGCAAAGACGCGGTCGAAGGTCTGTACGGCATCGGGGGCTGGAAGCTGCACAACACCGACACGACAGATGCGGACGCCAAGAAGTTCCAGGCCGGCTTCAAGCAGAAGTTCAACGTGGACCCGGATGAAAACGCCGCCAACGCCTATTCGTATACCGACTGGTTCATCAAATGCGCCATGGCTGCGGGCAAGAACCTGACCGGCGACAGTTTCTCCAAGGCCTGCCAGGGAGTTGCGCACCAGGACTTCACCACCTACTCGAAGCAGAACTTCATCGGCAACCATGTCGGCCCGGAGTTCGCTTCCATCGACGTCGTCAAGGGCGGCAAGTGGACGCAACAGGCAGCGCCGATGACCGGGCTGGTCAAGTAAGACGACATCTGCCGGTGCCGCTGGAGAGTCGGGCTACGCGGCCATGACGGAAGATTTCGAAAGGGCCCGAGGCCTGTTTGTACAGGGTATCGCCGATTTCGAAGCCAGCCGGTTCGACGCGGCGCGGGCAGCATTCGAGGCCTCGCTGGTCTTGCTGCCGGGGCGTGTTTCCACACTCACCAACCTGGCGGCAACCCATAGCGCGCTGGGCGCACCAGAGGTGGCACTGCGTCTGCTGGACCAGGCCTTGGCCAGCCAGCCGCAAGACCAGGACGCCTGGTGGCACCGTGCGATGGCGCTGGACGCCCTGGACCAACGGGAACAGTCGTTGGCCGCGTTGGACCGGTTTTTGGAGCTGCAGCCAGACCATGTCGAAGCTTGGTTGCGTCATGCCGGGACCGCACAGAAGCTGGAGCGGTTCGATCAGGCGCTCGAATCCTGCAAGCGCGCGCTGGCGTTGGACCCGGATCTGCCCGCAGTCTGGACCAACTGCGGCAATCTGCTGAAAGACTTGCAGCGGCCGGACGAAGCAGCGTTGGCATTCGAGCAGGCGCTTGCGCGTGGCGCAGACCCTGCGCTCAACGGCTATTTTCTGGCGGCTGTGCGGGGGGATGTTGTGCCCGCTGCGGCACCGGTGCAATATGTGTTGGGCCTGTTCGACAACTACGCGGAAACCTTTGACACCCACCTGGTGCAGGTGCTGCACTACCAAGCGCATAGCGTGCTGGTGGATAACCTGCACGGGCTCTACGCCACCCATTTCAAACGTACGCTGGACCTGGGCTGCGGTACCGGCCTGTGCGGGCGGCTGGTG
>JANOCN010000073.1:0-2333 GCA_031412185.1 Betaproteobacteria bacterium
ACGCACCCGGTTACCCAGGCCCTGATCCCCCTTGTGGGTAACTACGCCATCGAGCCGCGCCACCTGCTGGCAATCGTTGACGGGTGCCAGATGGATCTGGAGCAGACCCGCTACCTGGACTTCCCCGGACTGCAACGCTACTGCCACCTGGTGGCCGGTGTGGTGGGAGAAGTGGCAGCGCGCATTTTTGGCCAGACCTCGCCGCAAACCACCGCCTATGCCCACAAGCTGGGGCTGGCACTGCAATTGACCAATATCATCCGCGATGTGGGCGAGGACGCCTTGCGCGGGCGCATTTACCTGCCGGTGAACGAACTGCAGCAGTTCGACGTCAAAGCCCATGAAGTCCTGAAGCGCCAGGACATAGGCGACTTTCTGCAGCGCTTCCAGCGCCTGATGCAGTTCCAGGCACGCCGGGCGCATGGTTTTTACGACGAAGCCCTGGCACTGTTGCCGGACGTCGACCGTCGTTCACAGAAATCAGGGCTGATGATGGCCAGCATTTACCGCACGCTACTGCGCGAGATCGAACGCGACGGATTTCTCGTATTGAACCAGCGCGTGAGTCTCACGCCACTGCGCAAGCTGTGGCTGGCCTGGCGCGTACAGGCGCTAGGACGTCTGTAGGCGTGGCGCGCTTGGTGCAGGACTGCGGCAGGTGAAGATCGGTATTGTCGGTGCAGGTTGGGCCGGCCTTGCAGCAGCCGTATCTGCCACCCTGGCGGGGCACCAGGTAAGCGTCTACGAGGCGTCGCGCACAGCCGGGGGCCGTGCGCGGGCGCTCGCAGTCACGCTGCCCGACGGCCAGCCCGCCTTACTCGACAACGGGCAGCACATTCTGATCGGCGCTTACCGCCAGACGCTGGCCCTGCTGCAGGCGGTTGGTGTCAACCCGGGCGAAACTCTGCTGCGCATGCCATTGACATTGCAGTTCGCCAAGGGCGGTGGCATCCGCTTCCCGCGCTGTCCTGCGCCGCTGGACGCGTTGCTCGGTATTGTTTTTTGCAAGGGGTGGAGCCTTGCGGACAAGGCCGCGCTGCTACAACGAGGCGCGCGCTGGCGTCGGACTGGTTTCCAGTGCCCAGCGACCCTCTCGGTCGCCAGCCTGTGTGCGGGCCTCACACCACGTGTCATGCGCGAGCTGGTTGAGCCTTTGTGTATCTCCGCGCTGAATACGCCGCCCGAGCGGGCCAGCGCCCAGGTGTTCCTGCGCGTCATGCAGGATGCGGTGTTGGGGGCTTCGGGCGACTCGAACCTGCTGCTGCCGCGTTGCGACCTGTCGTCGCTGTTTCCGGATGCGGCAGTACGCTGGCTGACCAAACATGGCGCACAGGTCCACCTGGGGGCGCGGGTCCACACACTGGCCATGGAAAGTGCGGCCTGGTCGGTGCATGGCACGCGGTTTGACCGGGTGATCCTGGCGACCGCAGCCCCCGACGCGGCGCGCATTCTCACCGACAGCCTGCCGCTGTTGGATCGCACCACGACGCGGCTCATCTTGCCATGGAGCGGCTTGGCGCGCGACCTGCAACACGAGCCTATCGCGACGGTGTACGCATGGGGCGCAGGGGTCACGCTGGCCTGCCCCATGCTCGCCTTGCACAGCGACACCTTCGAAGGTAGTTCCGCGCCGGCCCAGTTTGTTTTTGACCGGGGCCAGCTAGGCGGAGCAGCCGGCTTGTTGGCCTTTGTGGTGAGCGCAAGCAGGGGTGACCGCGCAAGTCTCCAGGCCCAGGTGCTGGCGCAAGCCAGGCTGCAATTGGGTCTGAACTTGGTGCCTGTGCAGACCGTGGTGGAGAAACGCGCCACCTTCGCCTGTACGCCGGGGCTGCAGCGCCCGCCCATTCAAATCGCTGCCGGGCTGCTGGCCTGCGGCGACTATGTGGACGGGCCCTATCCGTCTACCCTGGAGGGCGCAGTACGCTCCGGGCAGGCGGTCATTCGATCTTCAGATTCTGTGTCTTGACCACATTGCTCCAGGCCCGGTAGTCGGCCTCTATGAAGTGGCCCAGCAGCGCGGGCGAGCCAGGCGCAGCCTCTACGGCGTCGGCCCGGAAGCGTGCCACCACCTCGGGCAAAGTGACCAGTTTGTTGATCGCCGCGTTCAGCTTGTCAACAATGGCCGGTGGGGTACCGGCCGGTGCCATGAGCGCAAAATAGTTGACCACGTCAATACCCGCGTAACCCGCCTCCGCCATGCTCGGCACGTCCGGCAAAGCGCTGGAGCGTTTGGCACTGGTCACGGCCAGCGGCTTGATGCGCCCGTCCTTGATGAACGGCAGCAGCGCAGGTATGGTGCCGGTCACTAGTTGCACCTGCCCGGCAATCATGTC
>JANOCN010000074.1:0-3160 GCA_031412185.1 Betaproteobacteria bacterium
GCCCAAAGCGCGCGGCATCACTGCAGTGTGGGCGCAGCACCAGGACGACGTGCGCGCGGCGCAGCGCCTGCGCTTCAGCGTGTTCGCGGGCGAAATGGGGGCCCGGCTGGAAAGCGCTGCGAATGCGAACTACCCGGGCCACGATATTGACCTGTTCGATGACTATTGCGAACATTTGCTGGTGCGCGATCGGGCCTCGCAGGAAGTGGTGGGTACCTGCCGTGTACTGACACCAACCCAGGCTAAACGTGTTGGTTCAACCTATGCAGACACGGCGTTCGACCTGACACGTTTGCGCTCCATGCGTGCGCGTATGGTGGAGCTGGGTCGGGGCTGTGTACACCCGAATTTCTGGCGTGGTGGTGTCGCGATGGCGCTCGGTGGTGCCCTGTTCCAGTTCATGGTGCGCAACCAGTTCGACAGCGTGATAGCGTGCGTCGGCATCCCCCTGTCAACCGGTGGCGAGGCCGATGGTTGTGCGGCCGCCAGCATCTGGAACCGCGTCCGCAGCACGCACCTCGCTCCGATTGAGCACCAGGCGTTTCCGCGCCGACCGTTGCCGCTGGAGCAGCTAGAGCAGGGGGATCGGTCGCGGCAGGTGGAGACGCCCGCATTGATCAAGGGTTTTCTCCGTCTCGGTGCCAAGGTGCTCGGGCCTCCGGCTTGGGCACCGACCTCCAATAGCGCCGAGCTGCCCGTCATGGCGCGCCTGGAAGATATGCCTGTGAGATACCGCAAACACTTTCTGGGCGTGTGATGCGGGCCTTTGCTGGCACCGCCGACGGTCTGGCTGCTTTTGCCGCACTGGGCTGGGAGGAGGAAGCGCCGGACTGGATGGACGACCCAAGGCACAAACACTACCGGGCAATCTTCATCTCGGACATCCATCTGGGCACGCCGGGTTGCCAGGCCGCCGAACTGCTGGACTTTCTGCGCTGTCATCCGAGTGACTGCCTGTACCTGGTGGGCGACATTGTCGATGGTTGGCAGCTGCGTCGGCGCTGGTACTGGCCGCAGGCGCACAACGATGTGGTGCAAAAGCTGCTGCGCCGGGCCCGCAAGGGGTGCCGCGTCATCTTTGTGCCGGGCAACCACGACGAGTTCGCCCGTGGGTTTATCGGGCACCAGTTCGGTGGCATCGAGGTAGTGGAAGACGCCGTGCACACCATGGCCGACGGTCGTCGCCTGTGGGTCACCCATGGGGACTACTTTGACGGCGTGATCCAGTGCGCCAAATGGCTTGCCTATGTGGGAGACAACCTGTACGAACTCACGTTGCGGCTGAACCGCCACCTCAATACCTTGCGCGCGCGGCTGGGCCTGCCGTACTGGTCCTTGTCGGCCTACCTCAAACACAAGGTCAAGACGGCGCTCAACTACGTGACGGACTTCGAGGAAGCGGTAGCCAACGAGGCACGCCAGCGCGGCCACCATGGTGTCGTGTGCGGACATATCCACCGCGCCGAGATGCGCATGATTGACGGCATCCTGTATTGCAACGACGGAGACTGGGTAGAAAGCCGCACCGCGCTGGTCGAGCACCTGGACGGCCGTCTGGAGTTGGTGGAATGGTCGGCAACTGGCCGGGTACCGGTGCGGCAAACGGCTACGCTGGAGGAGGCCACCGCATGAAAATTGCCCTGGTGACGGATGCCTGGGAGCCCCAGGTCAATGGGGTGGTGACGACGCTGGTGGAACTGGTGCGTGAACTGTCGCTGGCTGGCCACACAGTCGAAGTGATTCATCCTGGACGGTTCAAAACCCGGCCCTGCCCGGGCTATGCAGGCATCGACCTGGCGGTTTCACCGGGCAAGATCCTGCGCCAGTTGCTGGACGGGTGTTCAGCGCAGGCCATCCATATTGCAACCGAAGGACCACTGGGATGGGCCGCGCGGCGTTATTGCCTGCGGCGTGGCCTGTCGTTCACCACTACCTACCACACCCGGTTTCCCGAGATACTGCAGGCGGCGCTCAAGCTGCCGCTGTCGTGGGGTTACGCCGTGTTCCGGCACTTCCATCGCCCATCCTCCGGTGTGCTGGTTCCCACCAATGGCGTACTGCGCCTGCTCGAGCAGCGCGGCTTCAGGAACCTGCGTAGCTGGACACATGGCGTGGATACACAGCTATTTCCGTTTGCCGCGCAGGCACAGCCCTATCCGTACCTGGACACATTGGCCAGGCCAGTGTCGCTATTTGTCGGCAGGGTGTCCTACGAAAAGAACATCGAGGCGTTTCTCAAACTGGACGTTCCGGGCACCAAGATAGTGTGTGGTGTCGGCCCACTGGAAGCTGGCCTTAAGCAGCGTTATCCCAATGTGCGTTGGGTGGGGCTGCTGCCACGGGAACAATTGGCGCGGGTGTACGCAAGCGCCGACGTATTTGTGTTGCCAAGCAAGTCCGAAACCTTTGGTCTGGTGCTGCTGGAGGCTATGGCGTGTGGCACCCCGGTGGCCGCGTATCCGGTGGACGGTCCGATGGAGGTGCTGGGTGCACGCGCCGGTGTCGCTGCGGGCGGCATTCTGCATGCCGACCTCCAGCAGGCCTGGTACGGGGCACTGGCGGTGCCGAGGTACGAGGCCCGGTCGCGCGCGCTGGCGTTCAGCTGGGCCCATGCTTGCCAGTTATTCGTGTCGCACCTGGTGTCGACGCGGCGCGGAGAATCGCTGTCCCGTGGTGCCGCTGCGCACGAAATTGTCACGCCACTGTCATCTGGCCCCTGAACAATGCGGCAAACTTGGGGTCTTGACGGATCCATGCCATGTTGTCCTCCGAGCCAGTTAACGCACCAAAAAGCACCTCATCGCCAACGCCGCTACTGAACCGGGACCACAGCATCCTGGCATTCAACACGCGGGTGCTCGATTGGGCCTGCCGCGAGGAGGTGCCGCTGCTCGAACGTCTGCGCTATTTGTGTATTGTTTCGTCGAATCTGGACGAGTTTTTCGAGGTGCGGATGGAACCGCAACTGGCCGCAGCGCAGAGTGGTGAGCACCGCGGAACCTACACGGTGGAGTCGTTCGAAGCGCTTTCTGCCTCTGCCCATACGCTGGTGGCGCGCCAATATGCGCTTTACAACGATGCTCTGATGCCGTTGTTCGAGAAGAATGGCATAAAGATCGTGTCGCATGGAGAGCGTAACCCGGCCCAGCGGCGCTGGGTC
>JANOCN010000075.1:0-4236 GCA_031412185.1 Betaproteobacteria bacterium
CCAAGCACCAGCGCGGTAGCCGCAGCCACCATTGTCTTGAGCAATTTTTTCAGTTTCATGGATGTCTCCAGTGGAAAGGTAAGCCGTAGGTACGCAACAAGGGAAAACGTTTACCCAAAACTGTAGATCGGCACCTGATAATTCGCAATACGCGTAATCCCTAATATGGCGGCACCTCTCCAACAAACATCCAGCCCGAAGGCCGCCGGCAGCTCCGGCAGCGTTGGCGCTGGCCAGCGAGAGAGCGTGTCGATATCGGCAGTGGCAGCCCAGGCCGGCGTATCCATTGCCACGGTCTCACGCGTCGTAAACGGCGTGTCCAACAAGGCCTCCGAGGCCACGGTGGCGCGGGTGCGCGAAGCCATTGCAGCGCTGGGCTACCGCCCGACCGGAGCCGGGCGCGCGCTGCGCAGCGGGCAAAGCCGCCTGGTTGCGGTTTTGGCGGCGAACATGGCCAACCCGATCATGCCCGCCATTGCTGCTGCGGCCGAAGTGGCGTTGCGCGGTGCCGGTCTTGTGATGGTCCTGTGCGATACCCACGAGCGTCCCGAATTGCAGGACGAATACCTGCTGGAGATGCGTGCCCAGTACGCGCGCGGCCTGGTGCTTCTGGGCGCGGTAGACAGCCCGGTGTTGCGTGATTTTGCCCACGCGGGTGAAACGCTGGTGTTCGTTAACCGGCGGTCGCCGGTGGCTGGAGCGTCGGAGCGTTATGTCGGCATAGACAATCTTTCCGCTGGTGCCGAGGTGGCGCAGTGGATGCTGCGCCAGAAATTCGCTGCGCTTGGCTTGATCCATGCGCGCCTGTCTTCGTCGGCGACGGCCGAACGTGTGCAGGGCTTTCGGGACACATTGAACCAGTCTGGTGTAGTTCTTCCGGGAAGCCGCGTACAAACCCTGGCAGGGACCGAGCACCTGCAAATTGGGTACCAGGCCATGGCGCGCCTGCTCAAACTCAAGGTACGGCCTCAGGCGGTTTTCTGTACCAGCGACCTGATCGCTTATGGCGCACACCGCTACGCCGTTGAATCCGGCCTGGTGATGGGCCGCGATATGGTGCTGGTAGGCTTTGACGACGGCCCCATGAACCCGTGGGTGGCACCCTGGTTGCATGCAGTGCGGGTGCCTTACGGGCAATACGGCACGGCGATAGTGCAGGCGCTCCAGGGCGACGCGAGCCAGGACATCATCCTGCCGCACGAGTTGGTGATCCGCGCCTTACCGCAAGGCAGTGGCCTGAAACCACCGCGCTGATCATGGCGTCTGCACAAGCTCGATCAGCAGGCTGCCAGCCGCCACCTGTGCTCCCTGCTCGGTACACACGCGTGCCACCAAGGCGTCCATCGGGGCCGCGGATGGGTGCTCCATCTTCATGGCTTCGAGCACCACCAGCGGTGTGCCTTTGGTCACTGCTTGGCCTACGGCGACATGCAGCGCCACGATACGCCCCGCCATGGGCGCGCGGATGCTTCCGGCTGTTGCGGGGCTGCCGCGCTCGGGACTTGCCAGGGTCTTGTCGGTGACCACGGTCTGGTGACCGGCCACACTGGCATAGACAGTGGCTTGATCGAGCACGCAGGCGATAGAGACAGTCCCTCCGTCGCCAGCGACGCGCAAATTAGCTTTGCCAGCGGTCAACACTGTGAAGTCTTCGGTTACGCCGCCACACACGACGCGGTAGCGGCTGCCACCCAGCGCCTGCAGCGCCGCTACCGCCGCCTCGCCGTCGAGCACAAAACGCATCGGCACCTGCCAAGGGAGCGGCAACGCCACTGCGGTTGGGTCGTGGCCTAACTGCTGCGCGCGCATGGCGTACAACAACAGCGCGGCAAGCGGCGTGCGCAGACGCTGGTCTGTTGCCAGCACAGCATCCTTGTGCGCTGCTATAAAACCGGTGTTGGCCTGACCACCCGCGAATACCGGGTGCTCCAGGCACGCGGCCAGGAAAGACTGGCTGGTGCGCACGCCCAGTGCTGTGCTGGAACGCAGGGCATCGGCCAGTGACTGGCACGCGGTGGCGCGGTCCGGGCCGTGGGCAACCAACTTGGCCAGCATTGAGTCGTAATACGGCGAGATGTCCGCCCCTGGCTCAAGGGCATGTTCCACACGTACCTGGGTACTGGGTTGCCAGGCCAGCAGCCGCCCGCTTTGCGGCAGAAAGTGATGGGCCGGATCTTCGGCACACAGGCGCACCTCCACGGCGTGGCCTCCGGCTTCAAAGCGGCGCAGAATTTCGCCCTGCGAGGTTTCGGGCAATGCCTCGCCCTGGGCCACGCGCAACTGCCATTCGACCAGGTCGTAACCCGTAAGCGCCTCGGTCACCGGGTGTTCAACCTGGAGCCGCGTGTTCATCTCCATAAAGTAGAAATTGCCTTGCGCATCCAGCAAGCATTCGACCGTGCCGGCACCGCAGTATCTAACGGCACGTGTAGCCGCTACCGCCATGTCGCCCATACGCCTGCGCAGCTGCCGGCCACGCTCGCCCGCCAGAGCTGGTGAGGGCGCCTCTTCGATGAGTTTCTGGTGCCTACGCTGCACCGAACAATCGCGTTCGCCCATGTGAACCACATGGCCCTGCGTGTCGGCGAAAACCTGAATCTCGACGTGGCGCGGCTCTGGCACTGCACGCTCCAGCAGTACGCTTGCTTCACCAAATGCTGCCAGCGACTCGGAGCGCGCGCTGGCCAGTGCTGCATCGAATTCAGCGCTGCACGCCACCAGCCGCATGCCACGGCCGCCGCCTCCTGCCGTGGCCTTGATCATCAGCGGGTAACCGATGTCGTGTGCCTGCGCGCGCAGCGTTGCGTCGTCCTGCAGCTCACCGTCGTAGCCTGGCACACAGGCTACACCGGCCTGATGCATCAGGCGTTTGGCCTGCGCCTTGTTACCCATGGCAAGTATGGCTTCGGGCGTGGGGCCGATCCACACCATACCGGCATCCAGCACAGCCTGGGCAAAGTCTGGGTTCTCTGCCAGGAAGCCGTAGCCGGGGTGCACGGCATCAGCACCGCTTTGCTGTGCGGCGGCAAGGATGGCGGGGATATTCAGGTAGGAGTCGTGTGGTGCCGGTGGGCCGATGCGTATCGCCTGGTCTGCTGCGCGTACGTGAAGGGCTTGTGCATCGGCATCGGAATAGACGGCGACCACGCGGTAACCCAGGCGGTGCGCGGTGTGGGCGATGCGAACCGCGATCTCGCCCCGGTTCGCAATCAGGATGGAAGAAAAGCGCTTCATGGTCACACCCGCGCTGTGCGCTGCGGCGCTATGAGCCTTCGGAACGGCCGGGCGGCTCATGGCCTTGCCACACCAAATTGCATCGACCGCAGGGTCCGCCGTGCCGACTCGTCGCACAGGGTAAGGCACAGGGCCAGCACGTCACGGGTGTCGCGCGGGTCGATCACGCCGTCGTCGAGCATCAGGCTGGAGGTGGCAATGGCGCTTTGCTGGCTCTCGAAGGTGCGCACAATGACCTGCTCCTGCGCCACCATCGCGGCTTCATCCATCGCCACACCTTTGCGCAGGGCACCGGCCTCGGCCACGATCCGCATCGTGGTGGCGGCCTGCACTGCGCCCATGACGGCTGTGCGCGCGTTGGGCCAGGAGAACAGAAACCGCGGCTCGAATCCACGTCCGCACATGCCGTAATTGCCGGCACCAAACGACGCACCACACATCACCGTCAGTTGAGGCTCGGTGGCATTGGACACGGCCTGGATCATCTTGGAGCCATGTTTGATCATGCCGGCGCGTTCGGTGGCTTTGCCCACCATGTAGCCGGTCGTGTTTTGCAGGTACACAAGGGGGGTGCCGCTCTGGCAGCAAGCCTGGATAAAGTGCGTCGCCTTGTTGGCACCGTCCGGATCCAGCGGGCCGTTGTTGCTGATGATGCCCACCGGATGACCCTGGATCGCCGCGTGGCCGGTTACCGTGGCAGCACCATACAGCGCCTTGAACTCCAGAAAGTCGGAGTCATCGACGAGCCGGGCGATCACTTCGCGCATGTCGGCGGGTTTGCGGCCATCGGCCGACATGATGCCCAGCAACTCCTGCGGGTCCAGCCGCGGCGGCAGGCTGGGTGCCTCGCGCACTAACGCAGCGGGTGCCAGATGCCGCCACCACTGCAGCCGCTGCACCACCTCGCGTACCAGCCGCACGCCGTCGGCGTCGTCCTCGGCCATGTATTCGCCCAGGCCCGATACCGAGGTGTGCATCTCGGCACCACCCAACTCCTCGTCG
>JANOCN010000076.1:0-1747 GCA_031412185.1 Betaproteobacteria bacterium
CAGGCCGGGCCAGCACGCGGGTCGCCACGGCACTGGCGGCTGCGGTGCGCAAGGCGGTCAGGCTGTTGCTGTCGAGCACCGCCACGGGGGTGCCGGTGCCGGCGTCGAACAGCAGCATCACGCCCGCATGGCTGGGCAGTCCGAGTGCGCCGTTGCCGGGGTACAAGGCCAGTACCTTGACGCCGAACCGGCCATGTTCCAGCATCGCCCCCGGCATGATGCCCATGGCGTTGGGCGCTGCAAGCGGCGTGACGGTGCGCAGAGGCGACAACACCTGCCCGCTCGACAAGGCGCGCATGGCCTGGTCCACCACTTCAATGCAATGCGCGATGGGCAGCAAAGCCTCGACCGCAGCGGCCCCCAGAACCCTCATCTTGCCTCCTTGCTGGCCACCCAGGCCGGGTGACCTTTGAAAGTAAGATTGTGCTGCATGCTCGCCACCGTCGGCGCAGCAAATTTCCAACCAGGCTATGCCCATGACCTTTGACGAATACCGTTCCTTCGACGCGCTGGGCCTGGCGGCGCTGATCCGCCAACGCGAGGTATCGCGGCAGGACGTGATGGCTGCCTGTCTGGCCCGGCTGGAGGCAGTCAACCCCACCATCAACGCGGTCAACTACCTGCATGCGCCGGCGCTGGACGCGGGCGCGCCCCAGATCGGACAGGACGGTCCGTTTGCCGGGGTGCCCTACTTCATCAAGGACCTGCATGCGCCAGTGAAGGACATCCCGCTGACACACGGCAGCCGTCTGTTTGCCGGGCAGGTGTTTGACTTCGACTCCGAAACCGTGGCCCGTTTGCGCCGGGCCGGCTTCACCATCATGGGGCGCACCAATGCGCCCGAGTTCGGCATGAACGTGTCCACCGAGCCGGCCATGGCCGGGCCAACCCGCAACCCCTGGAACCTGGCGCACATCGCAGGTGGCTCCAGCGGCGGTGCCGGGGCGGCGGTGGCCAGTGGCATCCTGCCCGCCAGCCATGCCACCGACAGCGGTGGCTCGATCCGCATCCCGGCGTCGTGTAATGGCCTGGTCGGGCTCAAACCCACCCGTGCGCTGCTTGCCTACGGGCCACACCGGGGCGACGCAGCACACGGCATCAGCCACGAACATGCGGTGACGCGGTCGGTGCGCGACTGTGCCGCCATTCTGGATGCTACCGCCGGGCCAGACGTGGGTGCGCCGTATTTCACGCCCCGACCCGCGAGGTCGTACCTGGAGAGTCTGCAACATGCGCCAGGATCTTTGCGGGTGGCATTCACCACGCAGGACTTCGAGGGCCGCCCGGTGCACGCCGAGTGCCGCGCTGCGGTGGAGCACGCCGCGAAAATGCTGGCTGATCTTGGCCACGCGGTGGAAGAACGTACGCCGGTGTTTGACCACGCTGCGCTGCTGGATGCGGTGTTGACCATCATGCTCACCGGCCTGGCCGCCAATGTGGACATGCGCGAGAAGCAGTTGGGCCGCCTTGCTACCGCCGATGAGATGGAGCCCATCACTCGGGTCGCTGTGGCCCACGGGCGCACCATCTCGGGCATGGTCTATGCATCGCAGTTCGGGCGTATCAACCGCGAGGTGCGCCGCATTGGCGCGTTTTTTGAGCACACCGATATTCTGCTGACCCCCGCCATGTCCGCTCCACCGCCCTTGCTCGGCACGCTGTCTACACGCATCACCGATCTGGCGCAATTTACCGCCAACACTTACGGCCTGGCACCGTTTACCACCACCTTCAACGCCACTGGGCA
>JANOCN010000077.1:0-15642 GCA_031412185.1 Betaproteobacteria bacterium
CATATGCCCTGGTGCTGGACATCACCAGCGGCGTAAAGGTGGGTGACCGATTGGCCAATCCGCGCTGACCAGTTCGAACCAGTTGCCGGGGCGGTCTGGCCCCCGGCCCGGAACTACTGTCCCTGCACCCCTTCGAGCGCCGCCCATTGGACCGTGAAGAACTTGCCGGCTGGTTGCGACTCACACTGACGCCAGGTGTGGGCAACACCACTGCGCGAAAACTGCTGGCCGCCTTTGGGATGCCCTCCGGCATATTCCGCCAGTCGTTCACCGCACTGACCCAGGTGGCGAGCCCGGCGCAGGCGACGGCACTGGGTACACTGCCGCCCGAGCTGCCCGGCCTGGTCGAGAGCACCATCAACTGGCTACAGCCGCCTGCCGCGGATGGCGCAGAGTTGTCGCAACGCCACATGCTCACCCTGGGCGACTTCATGTACCCGAGCGCCCTGCTGGAAATGGCCGACCCGCCGGTGGTGTTGTACCTGCAAGGCGATCCGGCTGGCCTGCAGGCGTCGGCCCGTCTGATCGCTATTGTCGGCAGCCGCAACCCGACGCCGCAGGGAACTACCAATGCCAGGAGCTTTGCCCTGGCATTGGGTCAGGCCGGGTTAACCATTGTGTCGGGTCTGGCGATTGGCATCGATGGCGCGGCCCACGAGGGCGCGCTGGAAGCGTCGGCAAGCGACACCCACCGGCTGGCCACGATCGCCGTGGTAGGCACCGGGCTGGACCGGGTGTATCCGAAACGCCACCTCGATCTGGCCCGGCGGATTGCCCGCCACGGCCTGCTCATCAGTGAATATCCGATCGGCACACCCCCGCTGGCACTCAATTTTCCGAAACGCAACCGCCTGATCGCTGCTTTGTCTAGCGGTACGCTGGTGGTCGAAGCGGCACTGCATTCGGGCTCCCTGATCACCGCACGGCTGGCCGCTGATATGGGACGCGATGTGTTCGCCATTCCGGGCTCGATCCACTCGACCCAGTCACGCGGTTGTCATGCATTGATCAAGCAGGGTGCCAAGCTGGTGGAGTCGGCACAGGATGTGCTCGACGAGATGGCCTGGGGCGGCGTAGCAGAAGTAGCCGCTGGCACCGGCGCGCGGCAGGACGGTATTGCGGACATGGACGGCGGCGACAACGACTTGCTGCGGGCACTCGGATTTGACCCGGTAGGGCTGGACGCATTGCAGGCCAGAACCGGCATCGATACGCCGCGGCTGCAAGCGCGGCTGATGGCTATGGAACTTGATGGTCAGGTGTCGCGTCTGCCTGGGGGGCTGTTCCAACGGGTCGCACGTGCCTGAACTTGTGAGCGAGCGAACAACCGGTGGTAACGCAGTGCGTTTATGGGCCGGGGGCCGACATGGACCGACCTTCTACGCTATATTGGCGGCATGTTCGACGTGCTGGTATTCGTCTACGAAAACTACTGGAGAGGTGACGCCTGCCCGCAATGGGAACAACTGGAGCGCAAGCTCAGTGCGGTAGGGTTCGACGCGCAAGAGATCGATGAAGCGCTGACCTGGTTGAATGGGTTGAGCCTGGCAACTTGCAACGTCGAACTGGCAGACACCGACAGCGTACCTGCTACGGGACTGCGGCTGCTGCCCGCCGGGGCCATCGGGCAGTCTACACAAAGCATGCGCGTGTATTCTGTCGCCGAGCAATACCGCCTGGGCTCGGAGTGCCTCGGGTTCATTGCGTTCCTGGAGTCTGCCGACGTGTTGCCCGCGCACATGCGCGAGATTGTGGTGGACCGCGCGATGGCGTCCGGCGCAGACAATTTGAGTCTGGAAGACCTGAAAATCATCGTACTGATGGTTTACTGGAGCTTCGGCGAAGAGCCCGACGCGCTGGTACTCGACGAGTTGTGCGATGACGCCAGCGACCGGGTCGCCCACTGAGCGCCGCACAGCCTGGCCGACGCAGAACCAGCTTCAACCCAGCAGACGCTCTGGATTAGCCTCCAGCTTGGCCAATGCATCGCGTGTTGCGCGTACCGTGAGTGCTTCTTCTTCCTGCGGCAACAGCAGCCCGGCCTGCAGGTAAGCCGCAAGACGCCCGGCTTGAATGAGGTAACTGTGGCCGTCGGCTGAGGCAAACAGGTGCAATTGCTTGCGCTCGCTGCGCCAGGCAAACTGCACTTTGGTGACGCGTCCGTTGTGGTCCAGTGTGAACCATGTCCCCAGCTCCAGCTCGAGCGCCCAAGCCAGCATGGCGTTGTTGGGTTTCGAGCCGCCGTTGGCCACCACGTCAATCGTTGCCGGGTCGATCCCAAGCATCAATTCGATACTCTCAGCGTCCAGTGGCAGGTCGCCCATGCCATCTTCGCTCACAAAATCTTCCAGATTCGCCAGACGTTTGGCCATCGCTTCAATCTGTGCCGCCGGAATCGCCTGCGTCTTGGAAAGAAATGCATCCGCCAGCGTATCGCTGACGGTCTTGATATAGACGTCCTGTTGGCTCGGTGCCATACCCAGCAGGGTCATGCCGGCGCGCAGCCGCTGCAACAGCTTGGGCAAGTCCTGGATCACCCGGGCCCGGTCGGCACGGTTCGGTTTGGCGCTGGCTGCCCAGACCAGATCGGATGAAGTCTTCTTGAGCTCCAGGGTATCGGCGTGCTGGGGGCCCTTGCGCACCGCCGCCACGGCCAGTACCTCAGCCCATACCTTGAACAGGAAGCTGCGGATCTCCTCGCGCACCGGTATGTCCTTGAGCATATTGCGCATCTCGATCGTGTACTGGATCGTCAGCGTTTCTTTTTGCTCCACCTGCTGCGCCACACTGGCTACCTTTTGCGCCGCGCCACTGCCGGTAAGGAATTTCTGCAGGAATTTCTGGAATTCGGCGTATACCAATTCGTAAACGCGTTTCCCCGTTTCCGGGTACTGCTCGATGACCTGTACCACGCGCTTGATTTCTTTTTCCAGCGCGCCCCCCTGGATTCCGCTGGCATCGAAACCCATCACGCACGAACCCATGCGGTCGATCAACTGCCGCGCCGGGTGACTTGCGGTACCGAAAAAATCAGGCTCCGCCAACGCAACCCGCAGACCGGCATTTGCAGCCGGGCAAACCATACCCGCATCGCAGGCGGAATGCGCTCTTCCTGCAATATCGCCTGGAACATCAGGGCCACAATCTCGATGGTGGCCTTTTCGCCTTTGGTCTCGGCCTTTTTCTTGAGCTCGCTGGTCTGCTCACGCAGGCGGTTGGCGACCCGCACCACCCCTGCCGCGTTGTAGTCATCGACGATGGTGCCCGAGCCACTGCTGGCTCCGGACCGGTCGCCGCGAACCGCAATGGCTGCAGCCAGCGCCGGTGAAGCGGGTTCGTACGACGTGGCGTCAAATTCCGGCCCGACCCGCCCAACCAGCAAGCGCTTGAGTTGTCCCAGCACACCCTGCGCCCGACTGCGCGCACGCGCCAGCGGTGTGGCTGACGTCATCATGCGAGTCTCGTCCTGCGCCTGTGCCGAATGTGCCCGTTCGCGCCCGGCCACCGCGCGCGGCGTAGCCGGCCCACTGCGCTGCCCGGGCAAGGCACCCGCACCGGTTTCAATCGAAGGATCCACCTGGCGCGGGAACCGCGAATCCGGGCCAGCGCCAGAGTCCACCGGCGGCCCACCTTGCAGTGCGGCCTCCCGCATGCCGCCAGAGCTGGGCGGCCCAGCACCCCGGTCGCGCCCGCTCATGGAACCGAAGCCGCTCTGGTTACCGAGCGACTGGTGGCCGCTGCGCGGTCCCTGCTCGGATGCCGGAGGGCGGCTGGTGGTTGCCCTCGGGGTGCTACCCAAAGATGTCGCGCGTTTAACCCGGTCTTTCAGTTCGATCACTGGCATGACGCCTTGCTCGATCAACAACTGGTTGGCCTTGTGATACGCCAGCTTGAGGCGCTCGGACAAGAGTGCCTGTACAACATCATTCACCAGCGGCCAGCTGCCGCTGGGCATACCATTGGCCGCCCATTGTTCGACCATGGCCAGCACCAGTACTTCAGGGCGCAGAACGTCGTGCCGGTCCAGATCTTCCGAAGTCTCCAGGTACTTGATGCGCAGGCGCAGGTCGTCGAGTTCCGAGCTGACCTTGTCGATCACCCGCAGCACCAGCCGGGACGCCAGGATCTTGTTTTCGACTACATCGGTACCGACCAGCTGCAGCATGTCGAAATCCTGCAGGTCAGTCTTGGCAAAGGTCGGCGTAGGTTCCAACGCTTTCTGCCAGGCCTGGACGGTAGCTTCGCGCCAGCCCAGCTTGGTGCGCTGAAAAAAGGTCCAGGCGTCGCGCCGGACCTGCATTTCGCGTGATGGCGCGGCCTCGTTGACCAGCACCAGCAACCGCTCCTGCACCGCCAGCACCGTGTCGGTCATCGCCCGCCCGGCTTCGGCCACAAACAGCTCGCGGGCTTCCTGGGCCAGCCGGCCACGTTGGGCAGAGGAGGGTCGTGATGCCATGGGTCAGCGCGTGTCGGGTCGGATCTGGTAGGGTCAGGTCAAACGGTTGCTCCCGCATTCGGATCGTTCGGGTCAGCACCTTTCTGCCCGGACGCCTTGACCAGGTCCTCGCGCTTGATGCCCAGCCACATGGCGATGGCGGCACCAACGAACACTGAAGAGTAAATGCCAAAACAGATGCCAATAGTGAGTGCCAACGCGAAATAGTGAAGCGTTGGGCCACCGAAAAGGAGCATTGACAAGACCATGATCTGGGTAGAGCCGTGTGTGATGATAGTACGACTGATCGTGGATGTAATCGCGTTGTCAATAATTTCGACCGTGTTCATCTTGCGAAAGCGACGGAAGTTTTCGCGTATCCGGTCAAAAATAACCACCGACTCGTTGACGGAGTAGCCCAGCACGGCCAGCACCGCCGCCAGTACTGCGAGCGAGAACTCCCACTGGAAGAAGGCGAAGAACCCCAGGATGATCACCACGTCATGCAGGTTGGCGACAATCGCGGCTACCGCAAATTTCCATTCAAAGCGGACGGCAAGGTACAGCATGATGCCCACCACCACCATGCCGAGCGCCTTCAGGCCATCGACCGCAAGCTCCTCACCTACCTGGGGGCCGACAAACTCCTGACGCCGCAGCGTTGCGTCGCCATCTGCTTTCTTCAGCGCGGCAAATGCCGCTTCGCTCTGCTGGGCCGAACTGGCACCCTTTTGCGCCGGTAAACGAATAATCACATCGCGTGCGGTGCCGAAATTCTGCACTTGGACGTCGGTGTAACCCAGCCCCGCGATCACCATGCGGACCTTGGCCACATCGGCCGGCTGGGAGTAACCAACCTCCATCACCGTGCCGCCGGTGAACTCGACCGACAGGTGCAAGCCGCGCTGCACCAGGAAGAACACTGCCAGCAAGAACGTTACCAGCGATACGACGTTGAGCACCAGAGCATGGCGCATAAACGGAATATCGCGCCGGATCTTGAAAAATTCCACTGTCTTCCTTTCTGAATTTTCAGCGCAAGCTCATATGCGCTCGCGCATGTGATGCTGCAGCTAAAAACTCCATAGCTACTTTCCTTGTACCGATTTGGCGACCGCCGCATCACCGTCCGGGCGCCACACGGTGCCGATGGATACCCCCTTGAGCTTCTTCTTGCCGCCATACCAGAGATTCACCAGACCACGCGAGAAGAAAACGGCCGAAAACATACTGGTCAAAATACCAATGCAATGCACGACTGCAAAACCACGCACTGGTCCGGAGCCGAAAATCAGCAAGGCCAGCCCGGCAATCAAGGTGGTGACGTTGGAGTCCAGGATGGTGCCCCAGGCACGCTCATAACCCGCAGCGATTGCAGCCTGCGGTGAAGCACCGTTGCGCAGCTCCTCGCGCACGCGCTCGTTGATCAGCACGTTGGAATCAATCGCCATACCTAGCGCCAGTGCCACGGCCGCCATGCCGGGCAGTGTCAGCGTCGCCTGCAGCATGGACAGCACCGCCACCAGCAACAGCAGGTTGACACCCAGCGCGATGCTCGAGAACAGGCCGAACAGCCCGTAGTACACACACATGAACACCACGATGGCCAGGAAACCCCAGATAACACTGTTGAAACCTTTGGCAATATTCTCCGCCCCCAGGCTCGGGCCGATGGTGCGCTCTTCAATGATTTCCATCGGGGCGGCAAGTGAACCAGCACGCAGCAGCAATGCGGTGTCGTTGGCCTCCACGGTAGTCATGCGGCCCGATATCTGCACCCGGCCACCACCGATTTCGGCACGGATCACCGGCGCCGTCACAACTTCGCCCTTGCCCTTCTCGAACAGCAGGATGGCCATCCGTTTGCCGACGTTCTCGCGCGTGACGTCACGGAAAATGCGCGAGCCTTTGGCGTCCAGCGACAAGTGCACTGCGGCCTCTTGCGTCTGCGAGTCGAAACCGGGTTGCGCGTCGGTCAGGTTTTCGCCGGTCAGAATGACCTGTTTCTTGACGATCACCGGCTGGCCGTTGCGCTCGAGGTAACGCTCGGCCCCGAACGGCACCGGGCCGGTTCCCGCTTCCGCTGCGCGAGACTCCGCACTTTCGTCCACCAACCGGACTTCCAGCGTCGCGGTGCGGCCGAGAATGTCCTTCGCTTTTGCGGTGTCCTGTACGCCAGGCAACTGGACCACGATGCGGTCCAACCCCTGCTGCTGGATTACCGGCTCGGCGACACCTAGCTCGTTGATCCGGTTGTGCAGCGTAACCATGTTCTGCTTGAGTGCCTGCTCCTGGATCGTGCGCGCGGCTGGAGGTTTGATGCTGGCCGTGAGCTTGATGTCGGTTCCGTCGGGTGCCTCTGCCGTCTGGAGCTCTGCGAACTGCTCGGCAAGTACGCGTTTTGCCGCCTCCAGTGTTGGAGCGTCGCGAAAGCGCACTTCGATGGTCTGGCCGTTGCGGCTGATACCGCCGTGGCGAATGTTTTTCTCGCGCAACACCGTGCGCAGATCACCTGACAGCGACTCCGCTTTCTTGGTCAACGCGGCCTGCATGTCCACCTGCAGCATGAAATGCACACCACCGCGCAGATCCAGCCCCAGATACATTGGTACCGCACCCAATGAGGACAACCATTGCGGTGAACGCGACAGCAGATTCAGCGCTACTACGTAACTGGGGTCGCTGGCGTCCGGAACCAGCGCCTTCTGGATCGCGTCCTTGGCCTTGAGCTGCGTTTCGGTGGTGTCGAACCGGGCTTTGATGGAGTTGCCATCAAACGTGATCGCGTTGGCCACCACCCCCGCTGCCGTCAGCGCCGCCTGGACCCGCCCTTGGGTGCCGGCGTCAACCTTGACAGTGGACTTGCCTGCGGACACCTGCACCGCCGGCGCTTCTCCAAAAAAATTGGGCAGGGTGTAGAAAGCCCCGACCAACAACGCAATTAGGATGATTGCGTATTTCCAGACCGGGAAACGGTTCACTTGATCGTGCCTTTGGGAAGTACCTGCACCACCGCGCTGCGCTGCACCTGCACCTCGAAACCGTTGGCCACTTCAAGCCCCAGGTAGCTGTCGCCCATCTTGGAGACCTTGCCAAGGACACCTCCCGCTGTCACCACTTCGTCGCCCTTGGCGAGCGCATCGATCATGCTGCGATGCTCTTTCTGTTTCCTCATCTGCGGGCGAATCATGACGAAATAGAGCACAACAAACATCAGCACCAATGGCAACATGCTCATCAGGGAAGACTGCATATCGCCGCCAGCAGCGGCCGGTGCGGTTTGGGCAAAAGCGGAAGAAATAAACACGGACAACTCCACTGCAAACGGTTGATGGGACACGCGCGCAACGTCGGTTGGCTGTCGCGCAGCTAACCGGGGATTGTATGCGGCCCCCCTGGGGGTTCAATCCATGCCGCGCAAGCCCACACACGAGGTGAGCCCGCACACCTGTTCGCCCTTCGACCGGACCAGGCCCGGCCCGATCCGTAAGCGCTTAGCTGCTGACCGCAACCTTCCCGGTTATAGGCGCGGCAGCCCGAGGTGCGCGCCACTGGAGCATCAAAGTCTGCCACTGCACCCTGGCAGCCTGGAGGTGGCGTTCCTTGACATGGCCGTAACCGCGTATCTGCTCGGGCACGCGGGCAATCTCCACTGCCGCTGCGAGCCGGTCTGCATCCAGCGTGTCCAACACCTCATCAATGCTCTCGCGGTATTCACCAATCAAGGCACGCTCGACGCGGCGCTCGTCGCTGCGCCCGAAAATATCAAAGGCGGTGCCGCGCAATCCTTTGAGGCGGGCCAGCAGCTTGAACGCGCTCAGCATGGCGGGGCCAAACTTCTTCTTTTGCAGTTCGCCCTTTTCGTTCTTCTTCGCAATCAACGGTGGTGCCAGGTGGTAGTTGAGCTTGAAGTCGCCTTCGAACATGCCATTGACTCGCGCAAGGAACGCCTGGTCGGTGTGCAATCGGGCAACTTCGTATTCGTCCTTGTAGGCCATCAGCTTGAAAAGGTACCGCGCCACCGACTCGCTCAGCAGCGTTTTGCCAAAGGCGGATTCGCGCTGGCGGACCTTGTCCACGAATGATTTGTACCCGGCTGCATAGGCAGCGTCCTGGTAGGCCGTCAGGAATTCAACGCGCCGGCTGACGATGTCGTCGAGTGACTCGCGCTTCTTGAATTGCAACACCTGCGCTGGCGTCAGCAGTTTCTCGACCGCAGGCCAGTCATGGGCGGCGCGCCGACCCCACTCGAACGCCGCCTTGTTGTTGTCCACGGCCACTGCATTCAACTCAATGGCCCGCATCAGGGAGTCTCGCCCCAGTGGGATCCAGCCTTTTTGCCAGGCAAACCCCAGCATCATTGGATTGGTGTAGATGCTGTCGCCCATCAGCTTGGTGGACGCGGCGTCGGCGTTAAAAGTACCGACGCCCGCCAACCCCACTGCCTTGGCAATCTGCGCAACACAGGCCTGCGTCGGGTTTTGCCAATCCGTGTTCTTGACGAATGCAGCGGTGGGTGTGCTGTGCGAATTCAGTGCCACATGGGTACGGCCCTCACGCATACGCAACATGGTTTCCTTGCCTGCCGCCACGATCGGGTCGCACCCAATAATCAGGTCTGCCGCCGCCATACTGACGCGTGTGGTGCGGATGTCGCGCTGGTCGGCACCAATCAGCACATGGCTCCAGGTAGCGCCGCCTTTCTGGGCCAGCCCACCCGCGTCCTGCGTCACGATACCCTTGCCTTCGATGTGCGCAGCCATGCCCAGTAACTGGCCGATCGTGATGACCCCGGTGCCGCCCACACCCGCCACTACAATGCCCCATACATCACCAGCCGCGCTGTGTGTCTGCGCGATAACTGGTTCCGGCAAAACACCCATCTCGAACGGCGACACTGTTTTGTCTTTGGCCTTCTTTTTGAGTTGCCCACCCTCGACCGTGACGAAACTCGGGCAAAAGCCTTTCAGACAAGACATGTCCTTGTTGCAGCTCGACTGGTTGATCTGGCGTTTGCGGCCAAACTCGGTTTCCAGCGGCTCCACACTCAGGCAGTTCGACTGCACGCCGCAGTCGCCGCAGCCTTCACACACCAGTTCGTTGATGACGACCCGCGTAGCCGGATCCAACAAACTGCCGCGCTTGCGTCGGCGCCGCTTTTCGGTGGCGCAGGTCTGGTCATAAATGATGACCGTAGTGCCCTTGATCTCGCGGAAATCACGCTGCACGGCATCAAGCCGGTCGCGGTGCAACACGTCCACGCCCTCCACCAGCTTGACACCGTCGTACTTCTGCGGCTCGTCCGTCACCACCACAATCCTGGTAGCACCTTCGGCCCGCATCGACTGCGCAATCTGCACCACCGAATGCCCTTCGGCGCGTTCGCCGACCTGCTGACCGCCGGTCATCGCCACGGCATCGTTGTACAGAATTTTGTAGGTGATGTTGACGCCGGCCGCAATACTCTGGCGCACCGCCAGAAGACCGCTGTGGAAATACGTGCCGTCGCCCAGGTTGGCAAAAATATGCTGGTCGGTGGTAAAAGGCTGTTGCCCTACCCATGGCACACCTTCGCCGCCCATCTGGGTAAAACCGACCGTGCTTCGGTCCATCCAGGTAGCCATGAAGTGGCAACCGATACCGGCCATGGCGCGCGACCCTTCCGGCACCTTGGTGCTGGTGTTGTGCGGGCAGCCAGAGCAGAACCAGGGTGCCCGGTCGGCACCTTTCAGGCCCCCCAGTTCCAGCACTTGCATGGCGCTTTCCTTGGCCTGGAGAATCGCCAGCTGCGCGTCGATGCGCGCCGCCATGTCGCCGTCAAGCCCCATCTTCTTGACGCGTTGCGCAATCGCACGCGCAATGATGGCGGGTGACAGGTCGGCGTTGGCACGCAACAAGGTGTTGGCGGTCGGGTTCGGCATCGACCACTCGCCGCCCGAGAAATCCCCGTCCACTTCGTTGAACTTGCCGTAAATGTTGGGCCGCACGTCGGCGCGCCAGTTGTACAACTCTTCCTTGAGCTGGTACTCGATAACCTGACGCTTTTCTTCCACCACCAGGATTTCCTGCAGCCCGGTGGCGAACTCGCGCGTGAGTTGCGCCTCCAGCGGCCAGACCACCCCGACTTTGTGCAGGCGGATTCCCAGCTGCCGACACGTTGCGTCGTCCAGCCCAAGGTCGATCAACGCCTGGCGTGTGTCGTTGTAGGCTTTGCCGCTGGCGATGATGCCGAAGCGGTCGTTCGGCCCCTCGATCACGTTGTAATTCAGGCGGTTGGCCCGGATATAGGCCAGGGCGGCGTACCACTTGGTGTCAAACAGCCGCGCCTCCTGTTCCAGCGCATGGTCCGGCCAGCGAATGTGCACGCCACCGGGCGGCATCGCGAAGTCGGTCGGGATTCGGATCTGCACCCGCTCCGGGTCAATCATGGCGGTGGCGCTCGACTCAACAATCTCCTGGATCGTTTTCATGCCTGCCCATACGCCGGAGAAGCGGCTCATCGCAAAAGCATGGATACCGAGATCCAGAATCTCCTGCACGTCAGCCGGGAAAAACACCGGCAAGCCACACGCCTTGAAGATATGGTCGCTCTGATGCGCTGCGGTGGAGCTTTTCGCCACGTGGTCGTCACCGGCTACCGCAATCACACCGCCCCATGGCGTGGTGCCGGCCATGTTGGCGTGTTTGAAAACGTCGGAGCAACGGTCCACCCCCGGACCTTTGCCGTACCAAATGCCGAACACGCCATCAAATTTGTTGGTGCCAGCCGGCGAAAATCCGAGCTGTTGTGTGCCCCACAAAGCGGTAGCCGCCAGCTCTTCATTCACCCCTGGCTGAAACACGATGTTCCGCGCCTTCAGGTACTTGGCCGCCTTGACCAGCGACTGGTCATACCCCCCCAGCGGCGAGCCGCGGTAACCGCTGATAAAGCCGGCTGTGTTTTTACCCACCAGCGCGTCGCGCGTGCGCTGCAGCATCGGCAGCTTGACCAGCGCCTGCACCCCGCTCATGAAAGCCCGCCCGTAGTCGAGCGAATATTTGTCGTCCAACGTGACCGTTTCCAGCGCCTTGCGAATGTGTTCGGGTAAGGGGGCGTTCATCGTGTGCAGATCTCCATGCGGTGATTCTGGCCGCCGGTGCGGCGGGTGACCGGCCGCGCGGCTTGCAAGCAGCGCGCGGGCCGGAAGTTCGGCCCAAAGTGTAGGCCGGATGCTCAGATATGTCTTTTCTTTCTTTGCCAGTTTGGGCGTACCATTTGAAAGAATCTTGCGTGAAAGAGCGGAAAATGGAAGTACTTGACAAGTTTGACGTCGCGATCTTGAATCAGTTGCAAGCCGATGGGCGCATGAGTAACGCAGAGCTTGCGCAGCGCGTGGGCTTGAGTGCGGCGCCTTGCTGGCGACGTGTGCGCGCGCTGGAAACCACCGGCTTCATTACCGGCTACCGGGCAGAAATAAACCGCCACAAGATCGGGCTGGGTGTGCTGGCGTTCGTACGGCTGGACGCTGAACGCAACACCGGCGACGGCACCCGTGCGCTCGAAGCAGCCATCCAGCAGTTACCCGAGGTGGTGGCCTGCCACTACATCAGTGGCAACGGTACCTTCGAGTTGCAGGTGGTGGCCCAGGACCTGGACGCTTTTTCGCGCTTTGCACTCGGCAAACTGATGAACCTGCCCAACGTGAAAGACATCCACACCAGCTTTTCGCTGGGCGAAGTCAAGTCCAACAGCTTGTTGCCGCTGGGCCACCTCGACCCACGTTGACGCGCACTCGCAGCCAAACCCCACTCCCGACCTACACATTAGTCACGGCCGCAGCGCGCACCTTTGTCAGGAATGGCACGGTTTGTTGCGCCCTCAGCACCGGGTAAGCGAGCATAGGCACCGGTATGCAGCGCTGTACACTGATTTGACAGAGCCACGCAGCGCGCTGCGTGGCTGTTCCATAGCGCCCGGTCGAGGAACATGCGGACACGTGCGTGGCTCCGGGTCCGAGCCATTCCCTCTACTTGTTGGATCCTTTCGGAGAATCTATGAAACAACTCTTGCTCGGTTCGTTCGCAGCGTGTGTTTTGGTGCTGGCCGCTCCCAGTTTTGCACAGAAGACACTCACGGTCGGCATGTCGGCACCCGACATCGGCCAGGTCGATCCGCACAAGGCCACCACCACCCAGGACAAACCGATGACCAGTTGGGCCTTCAACGGGCTGGTGCGGTTCAAGCCAGGTTCGGGCGATCTTGCCGGGCTCGAACCGGACCTGGCGGAAAAGTGGGTCAAGAGCGCGGACGGGCTGGTCTGGACCTTCACGTTGCGCAAGGGCGTGAAATTCCACCGTGGCTTTGGCGAACTGACAGCAGAGGACGTGGTGTTTTCGTTGGCCCGCTCGGCCGACCCTAAATCCTCCTCGTTTTCTGCCGACTATGCGTCGTTTGCCAAGGTCGAGGCGCTGGACCCGCTGACCGTGCGCATCACGCTCAAGGCACCGGTGCCCTCACTGCTGGGTGTTGTCGCAAACTACCACGGCGGCAATATCGTCAGCAAGAAAGCGGTAGAGCAGTTGGGCGACGACTTCAAACTGAAGGCGATCGGTACCGGACCGTTCATGGTTGACGAATACAAACCCAAGGAATCCATCACCTTCGTCGCCAACAAAGACTATTTCCGTGGTGCGCCGAAGATAGACAAAATCGTCTATCGCTTTATCCAGGCCGACGCCGCACGCGACCTCGCCTTCCAGTCGGGCGAAATCGACATCATCTATGGCCGCCAGGACCAGAAATGGGTCGAGCGCGTCAAGACCTTGCCCAATGTGGTGGTCGACGTGGTGCGCCCGGCGGAACTGCAGTTGATCCACTTCAATCTCAAGCAGAAACCGCTCGACGACATTCGGGTCAGGCGCGCCATCGCAACTGCCGTCGACCGCAAACAATTCACCAACTTCATCGGCGAACTCGTGGCCCAGCCCGGCCGCTCGGTGGTGCCGGTCGGTTATCTCGGCTTCGACGATACGACACCGATTTTCGGCAGCGGCGATTTCGCCAGAGCCAAACAGATGCTGGCCGAGGCCGGTTATCCAAACGGTGTGACGATCAAGATGGTGCAAACCTCGTTGCCCAGCATGTTGTCGGTGTCGCAGGTATTGCAGGCGCAATTGCGCAAGGCCGGTGTCGATCTGCAGCTCGATGTGGTGGACCATCAGACATTTCATGCCAACATACGCAAGGACCTTTCGCAGATGGTCACTTATTCCGCCGCCCGTTTCCCGGTCGCCGATGTCTATCTGTCGCAGTTCTTTCATTCGCGCGCGATTGTCGGCACGCCGACCGGCACAACCAATTTTTCGCATTGCGCTTTTGCCGACGCCGAGATCGACGCTGCCCGCATCGAGCAGGATGGCACCAAGCAAAAGGCGCTGTGGGCCTTGGCGCAGAAGAAGACACTCGAAAATGTCTGCGCCATACCGCTGCACGAGCAGTTGCAAGCCTGGGCGCGCAAATCAAGCGTCGACTACGGCTACAAATTCGACGCCGCGATGCACCTCGGACCTACCATCAACGAATCTACAACGATGAAGTGAAGGGTCCCCGCAATCTCCAGCCCATGTCCATGGGCGCTGCGGGTGCCCGGCTTTGATCCGTTATCTTGTCACCCGGCTGCTGTACGCGTTGCCGACCCTGCTGGCGGTGCTGACGCTGGTCTTCGTCTTGGTGCGGGTGGTGCCCGGCGACCCGGCGCTGGTCATCATGGGGGACCAGGCGACGCCCGAGGCGTTGCGCGAGTTGCGTGCCAAGATCGGGTTGGACCAGCCGATCTGGCAACAATACCTGAGCTTCATGACCCAGGTGCTCAGTGGCGACCTTGGCCGTTCGTTGATCACCAACCGACCGATCCTGACCGATGTCGCAAGCGTTCTGCCGTTCACACTGGAATTGACCATCGCCGCGCTGGCAATTGGTGTCATCGGTGGTGTGCCGCTTGGTGTGATCGCAGCGCGACGGCGCGACGGTTTTGGCGATTGGGTGGCCCGCATCGTGTCTCTGGTAGGGCTGTCGTTTCCGGTGTTTGTCTCCGGCATCCTGATGCTGCTGGTGTTCGCCATCCAGCTGCATTGGTTCCCGGTCATTTCGCGCGGATGGCCGCTGGACCAACCGCTTGAGCGGGCACGATCGCTGGCGTTGCCGGCCTTCAACCTCGGGTTGATCATGATCGCCTATGTCACACGCGTAACGCGTTCGGGCATGCTCAAGGCGCTGTCGGAAGATTACGTGCGCACGGCGCGTGCCAAGGGCGTTCCGGCGCGACTGGTGATCTGGCGCCATGGTTTTCGCAACGTGCTGATTCCGATCGTTACCGTCATCGGTTTGTATTTCGGTGTATTGATCGGCAATTCGGTGTTGACCGAGATAGTATTCAACCGCCCGGGGCTGGGCAAACTGATCATCGGTGCGCTGGAAAAACGCGACTACACGATGTTGCAAGGGCTGATGGTGATCTACGCTTTCATCATTGTGCTGGTCAACCTCATCACGGACTTGGCCTACGGTTTTGTCGATCCGCGGGTGAAGACGGTATGAGTGCTCCGCGCGCTCTACACGCAGTGACCAGCGTAGGGGCTCAATGACAACAGCGCCTCGCTCCAACGCGTTCCTGGGGCGTGCGACGCGGTCCGGCGCGCTGGTTATCGGCGTCGTGCTGGTCGCCATCGTCATTGCGGCAGCGCTGCTGGCGCCATGGATTGCGCCGCACGACCCGAACGAGCAGAATATCATCGACAAACTGGTATCGCCCAACGCCACCTACTGGCTCGGAACCGACAGTTTCGGGCGCGATGTGTTTTCGCGCATCCTGTGGGGTGCGCGCATATCGCTGCTGGTGGGTTTCCTGTCCACTGCCATCGGCATCGCCATCGGGGTGGCGATTGGTGTCGTGGCCGGTTATTTCGGCGGCGCGGTGGACCGCTGGATCAGCGGTGCCAACGACGTGTTGATGAGTTTTCCGCAGATCATCATGGGTATCATCCTGGTTGCGGTGCTGGGGCCCAGCCTCAACAACCTCGTGATCGCGATCTCGGTCACCGCCATTCCGGCATTCGTGCGGGTTGCGCGCGGCTCGACGCTGGCCATGAAGGAGCGTGATTTTGTCGACGCCTGCCGAGCCCTGGGATACTCCCATCCGCGCATCATGTTTGCGCACATCCTGCCCAAT
>JANOCN010000078.1:0-3419 GCA_031412185.1 Betaproteobacteria bacterium
CTTCAGGCACAGCCCGAAGGCGCAGCGGCCCGGTTTGCGATCAAGCCGACCCAGCAGGCTTGATGGGCGGTCAAGAAGCTATCCGTGAATGGCCCGCATATGCCGCTCGAAGCCGCGTGCGCGCAGGGCACAGGCAGGGCAGCTTCCACAACCGTAGCCCCAGCCATGGCGCTGCGACCGGTCGCCCAGGTAACAGGTATGGGTGTGTTCGATGATCAGGTCTACCAGCGCCTGGCCGCCGAGCGCCTGCGCCATCGCCCAGGTAGCGGCCTTGTCGATCCACATCAGCGGCGTCTCTATCAGGAAGCGGCGGTCCATGCCCAGCGACAACGCTAGCTGCATGGCTTTCATGGTGTCGTCGCGGCAGTCAGGGTAGCCCGAGAAATCGGTTTCGCAGACTCCGGCCACCAGCACCTGCAGGCCGCGCCGGTAGGCGACTGCCGCCGCAAGGGTCAGGAACATCAGGTTACGGCCGGGCACAAAGGTGTTCGGCAGGCCGCTTTTGTCCAACTGGATCGCCACTTCGCTGGTAAGTGCGCCCTCGCTGATCTGTCCGAGCACCGGCAGGTTCAACAGGTGGTCTTCGCCGAGACGGGCACTCCAGGCGGGGAATTTGCTGTGGATCTCCGCCAATACAGCCAGCCGGGCGTCCAGCTCGACGCGATGGCGCTGGCCGTAGTCAAAAGCCACCGTTTCGACGCGTTGGTAGCGCGAAAGCGCATGCGCCAGGCAGGTGGTGGAGTCTTGCCCGCCGGAGAAAAGTACCAGTGCCGATGTGTGCATGGGCGGATGGTAGGGCCAAGCGGGTGCCGCGACGGGGGTGGGGGCTGCTGGTCAGGGTTTTGCTTGCGGGGGGAGGGAGCTAGCGGCTGAGGCCGTAGCTGCTTCTTCTTCTTGTAACGGGGAGCCCGGGGGAGGTTTCGTGTTGAGGACCGAGTAAAGCTCACTTTGTGTAGCTTTGGTCCGTCCCGCAAGGTGAACAGCCGACATCCGACGAAGTGTTGAGGACCGAGCAAAGCTCACTTTGTGTAGCTTTGGTCCGTCCCGCAAGGTTTAGGGTTTCTCTGTTTTCCTTATCTTGCTCGGCGAATACGTGAGGTTCTCTTTTGCCAGCTGGCCGGGTGTGGCGTTCGGGTTGTTCTGGTTCAGCGGCAAATTCTGGTTCTGGGCCTGGGCAATTTCTATGGCGCTGCCACTGGCGCGCCACATCGATTGCAGAAACTCCAGCATCAGTTTGTAAAGCGGTTCCGGCGGTGGCACTTCCACCTTCTCCGGTTCAGGCCGCTGGATGGTCCAGTCCCGGGGGCTGGTCGCGGCGTCGGCGCTGCGCGTCGTCGGATCGTAGACGGTGGTGTCAGCCTTGTCGAAACCGCCCTGTGCCACCGCCTCACTGATCTTGTTGACCACGCTGGGCAAGTTGACGCTTGCTGGCGGGTTGACCGGGGCCACCGGAATAACCTTGTTTGCGTTGGGCGGTGCCATATCCGCGCCTGCGGGGCGCGAATTGGGTTGCCGATCAACGGAAGGAAGCTGCATGATGTTCCAGGGCCAGAAGTTAGCGGGGTGCTCCATGGTTCAAGCCAATACACACCTGAAAGGTGGTGTTCGCCTGAACTATGTTTTTGCCGCTCGTTGACTTCTTAACGGCAGAACTGGGGGGCAATTTAGGGCTAATTTCGGCAGAATTTGTGGTTTTTTAGCCCAAGAGTCTATTAACCCGCGCTAGAAACCAGCTGCATGCCCGTCCCGGCGCGCGTCGCTGGCTGCCACATAACCGTCTTGCAGGTCGTCGGAGAGCTTCCAGATAAATTGACCAGCCCCAAAATCCATATACGAATCTTCGTACGCCTCAACCTTGTGCCCCCGTTCGCGCAAGCCCTGCACGAGGGCCGGTGACATGGTGCGTTCGCAGTCGATCGAAAGCCCGGTGGCGACCTTCCAGCGCGGTGCATCGCAAGCAGTTTGTGGCTGTTGGTGGTGGTTCAGCATACGTACCAGGGACTGCAGATGGCCCTGCGGCTGCATGTTGCCGCCCATCACACCGAAACTCATGCGTGGTTTGCCGTTTTGCGTTAAAAAACCCGGAATGATGGTGTGAAATGGCCGCTTGCCACCAGCAACGACGTTGGGATGCTGCTCATCCTGCGAAAACCCTTGTCCCCGGTTTTGCAGGCTGACGCCGGTGCCCGGCACCACAATACCGCTGCCAAAACCCATGTAGTTGGACTGGATCAGACTCACCATCATGCCCGACTCGTCGGCCGCAGTGAGGTAAATCGTACCGCCTTTGGGCGGGCTGCCGTGGTGAAAGTCGGTCGCGCGGTTCGGGTCGATCAGCTTAGCGCGGTCGGCCAGGTAGGCGTCCGACAGCAGGTCTGCAGCGGTGACGCCGGTCATCGCCCGTGCGTCGGCCACCCAGCGGTAGGTATCAGCAAAGGCGATTTTCATGGCCTCAATCTGCAAATGCTGCGACTGCACGCTGTCGATCGGGTACGCGCCCAGATCCAGCCGGTCCAGCATACCCAGCGCCATCAGGGCGGCGATGCCCTGGCCATTGGGGGGGATCTCGTGCAGGGTGTAACCAGCGTAATTCTTCTGGATCGGTGTGACCCACTCGGGCTTGAATCCCGCCATGTCGGCCTCGGTCAGGCTACCGCCGTTGGCAGCTGCGTGGGCAGCAAATTTCGCGGCCAGTTCGCCCCGGTAAAACGCTTCCCCCTTGGTTTGGGCAATCTTGCGCAGCGTGGCACCGGCTTCGGAAAAGACAAAACGCTCGCCGGGTTCGGGCGCGCGTCCGCGCGGCATGAACGCAGCGGCAAACCCAGGCAAGTCCTGCAGCAGCGGTACCTGGTTGGCCCATTTCTCGGCGACGATACGCCCCACCGCATGGCCACGTTCGGCCAACTCGATGGCCGGCTCCAGCAGATCGGCGAACGGCAACTTGCCGAACCGTTGCGACAGCGCCACCCAGCCGGCCACCGCACCGGGCGTGGTAACGGTGTCCCATCCGCGCAATGGCATCTCGGACCCGTATTTCCGCTTGAAATAGGCCGGGCTCCAGGCCGCCGGGGCGACTCCCGAGGCGTTGAGTCCATGCAGTTCCTTGCCATCCCACAGGATCGCAAAGTTGTCGCTTCCCAAGCCGTTGGAGACCGGCTCGACGATGGTCATGGCTGCGGCTGTGGCGATCGCCGCGTCCACCGCATTGCCACCCTTGAGCAACATGCGCAAACCGGCTTGGGCTGCGAGGGGCTGGGAGGTTGCCACCACGTTGCGCGCCATCACCGGGCTACGGATGGTGGGATAAGGGTTGTGCCAGTCGAATTGCATAGTGGTAGACCTGATGAAAGGGAGTTTTGGCCGGGATCAACGCTGCCGTGGGTCGAGGGCGTCGCGCAAGCCGTCACCGAGTAGGTTGA
>JANOCN010000079.1:0-4116 GCA_031412185.1 Betaproteobacteria bacterium
CCGGCCTGAAACTGCGGGTGATTCCAAACCCGATCAACGTCGACTGGGTCAAGGCTCTGGACGCCAACCCCACACCGCTGCCATTCCCCGAGGTGTACGCCGCCATGGAGCAGAAAGCCATCGACGGGCACGAAAACCCGCTGACCGTGATCAACGCGAACAAGTTCTACGAAGTGCAGAAGTATGTGGCCATCACCAACCACCAGTACAACCCGCAGTCGGTGGTGATCAGCAAGAAATTCTGGGACACGCTGAGCGCGGCCGAGAAGAAGCTGTTGGACGATGCGGCCGACGAAGCAGCAAAGTACGAGCGTGAGCAGTCGCGCGGCATGATGTCGGCAGCGCTGGAGAACCTCAAAAAGAACGGCATGATCGTGACCGAGTTTTCACCTGCAGAGGTGGCCAAGCTGCGCGAAAAAATGAAGCCGGTGATCGCCAAACATTCCGCGCTGGTGGGCGAAGCGACGGTCAACGAGCTGATGGCTGAGTTGGCCAAGTTGCGCAAGTAAAGCGGGACGCTCCCGATGGAGCGCTGCCAGGAAGGCAAAATTGTGGAAATCAACCAGGAATCTCCATGAACATCCTCATGCTGCACGGCATCAACCACAACATGTTCGGCAAGCGCGATCCGGCCCAATACGGCACGGTGACGCTGGACGAAATCAACGCGAGCCTGACAGCGCTGGGCCAGCAGCTTGGCGCCGAAATACAAGCGTTTCAGACCAACGACGAAGGTGCCATGTGTGACCGCATCCACCAGGGGTTTACCGATGGGGTGGACGCGGTGCTGGTCAACGCGGGTGCCTGGACGCACTACAGCTACGGCATTCGCGACGCGCTGGCCATCCTGACATGCCCGATCGTGGAGTTGCATATGTCGAATATCCACGCCCGCGAGCCGTTTCGGCACGTGTCGGTATTTGCAGAAATCGTCAAAGGGCAGATTTGCGGTTTTGGTGCCGATAGTTATCTGCTGGCCCTGCGGGCAGCGGTTTGCGCTGTGAAAGCACAAAAATCTCCATGATTCGCGGAAGCACCACACTGATCGCGCACCTGGGATATCCCACCGAAGCCTTCAAGTCCCCGCAAATCTACAACCCCTACTTCGAGCAGGCCGGTATCGACGCCGTGGTGGTGCCGATGGGGGTGCGCGCCGACGACTACCCTGGCGTGTTGGCGTCGCTGTTCAAGCTCACGAATATTCGCGGTGCGTTGATCACCATGCCGCACAAGGTCACCACCACCGGGCTGCTGGATGTGCTCACACCGACGGCGCTGGTCGCTGGTGCTTGCAATGCCATCCTGCGCCGGCCCGACGGCAGCCTGCTGGGGGACATGTTCGACGGTGCCGGTTTTGTGCGCGGCGTATTGCGCAAGGGGCTGGTGCTACGGGGTGCGCGGGTGCTGGTGGTTGGTAGTGGGGGCGTCGGCTGCGCGATTGCAGCGTCGCTGGCGGGAGAGGGTATCGCGGACATCGTACTGTTTGACACCCACAGCCCGTCCGCCGAAGGCCTGGCGCAACGCCTGCGCCAGCACTACCCCAAGCTACGGGTAAGCACCGGTTCCACCGACCCGGCCGGTTTTGACCTGGTGGTCAACGCCACCCCGTTGGGCATGAACGAAGGCGACCCCCTGCCGCTGGACGTCGCGCGCCTGGCCCCCGCCACCTTTGTCGGCGAAGTGGTCATGAAGACCGAGATGACCGCCTTTCTCGCGGCCGCCAAGGCGCGCGGCTGCCCGGTGCAGGTGGGCGCGGACATGCTGTTCGAGCAGATACCGGCCTATCTGGAGTTTTTTGGCTTCCCCACTACGACGCCGGAGCATCTGCGTTCAGTGGCGAGGTTGAGTTATTGACTCAGTGATGCTTTGGGCCTGCTGCGCAAGGTACGCCCGGACCTGATTTTGATGGATATCATGATGCCAGAGCTCGACCGATTGCAGACCACGCGGCGACTGAAATCCATACCCGGACTGGCCAATGTGCCGGTCATCATGAGCACTGGCAGGAGCGAGGGCAGTGTGGTCATCGCCAGCATGAATGCCGGGGCGTCCGGCTTTTTGGTCAAGCCGTTTGACCGGTCGGCACTGGTAGCCAAGCTAATGCGGGCGTTGCAAACAAGCCGCACAAAGCAGTCGCCATCGGAGCGCTGATCAGCAATCGGTTGCCTGATGGTTCATGCAGCACTGTTCTGTTCAGTGCTGTAACTGGCATTCTCAGTTTGAGATGCCGCTGCGCGGAATTCAATATCCAGATTGCAATTCGAATACTGCTCCTTGCTGCTCCGGAATCCCTTGTATGTTCTGCTCCGTGCTCATGCCATCGCAAACGATCAGCCTTATTGCGTCGCGGAACGGCTAAAGTCATGGGGTGCCAGTCATTTCGCCATTGACGATAGAAGAAACCGAAGTCGAGATCACGGCCATTCGGGCGCAGGGCGCGGGCGGGCAGAACGTCAACAAGGTGTCGAGCGCCATCCACCTGCGCTTTGACATTGCCGCGTCCAGCCTGCCCGATGATGTCAAGCAAAGGCTGCTGGCCTTGCGCGACAACCGCATCACCCAGGCCGGTGTGCTGGTGCTCAAGGCGCAGAGCCACCGCACCCAGGACATGAACCGCCTGGACGCGTTTGCGCGCTTGCATGAGCTGGTCAACAGCGTCGCCGTGCCGCCGCGTGTGCGGCGCGCCACCAAACCCACCTACGGCTCGAAACAGCGGCGGCTCGAGGGCAAAGCCCAACGCGCCGAGACCAAGGTGCTGCGTAGCCGTGTAGTGGACTGACCGGTCCAGCCAGGCCATGCCCGCAGGCATGTCGGCGCGCGGCTAAGATACGTTCCACACCCCGCCTTCGCCATGGACCACACGCCACCCGTTCCAGCCTCCACCAGCTCTGGCTTCTTTGGCGACCTGCCGGTGTTGCAGAAGGCGGGCGACACTTTCGATGCGTCGCAATACCGACCGGCACCGGACGACTGGCTACTGGTGGTGACCGACATTGTGGATTCGACGGTGGCGATTGCGAACGGGCAGCACAAGACGGTGAATTTTGTCGCTGCAATGGCCATCGCCGCACTCAAGAACCTGTGCGCGCCTACGCCGCTGCCGTTTCTGTTTGGGGGCGATGGTTCGGTGGTGATGGTGCCGCCGCAACATGCCGACGCAGCGCGCCTGGCGCTGGCGCGTGTACGCGGGTTCGCCCTGCGCGAGTTCGCCATGCAATTGCGCGTGGGCCTGGCCCCGGTAGCAGCGCTCCGGCGTTTCGGCAGTGACGTGTTGGTGGGTCGTTTCGAGCCCACGCCGGGCAACAGCTTTGGCGTGTTCCTGGGGGGTGGAGTCGGCATGCTGGAGACCGCAGTGCGCGGGCGCGGTGACCCGGAACTGATAGCCCTGGCCGCGATTGCACCCGCGCTGGATGACGGCCAACCGGTGGATCTGGCTGGCCTGTCGTGCCGCTGGAACCCGCTGCAGTCCGGGCGCGGCAAGATGGTGACGCTGATCATCCATGGCGCGGCCCAGCCCGGCGTAGTACACGCCGCCGTGATGCGGCTGGCTGGGCAGGGCGCGGGCCAGGGCGACAACCCAAGCGACGCCAGCCCGGTGCGCCTGGACACGCTGAGCACCAGTTGGCCGCCCAAGGGCTTTATGCTGGAGGCGCAGGCTACACGCGCTGGCAGGCCGCTGTTTGTGGCGGTGCTTCGGGTGCTGCTGGAGACGCTGCTGGCCCGGATCATCCTGGCCGTGGGCAAACCGGTGGGTGGTTTTGAGCCCGACAAATACATGCAGGAAGTCACCACCAACACCGATTTCTGCAAACACGATGAGACCATCAGTTTTGTCATCGATTGCCCGGTGGAGTGTGTGGCAAAGATCAAGTCGTACCTGGACCAGCAAATGGCCGCAGGCGTGCTGCGCTACGGCATGAACGTATCCGAAACCGCCCTGATGACCTGCCTGGTCACCTCGGCTGCGGGTGGTTTGCATGTCCATTTTGTCGATGGTGGCGACGGTGGTTATACCAGTGCTGCCAAGACCATGAAAGCGCTTGCCACAAGTGCGGCCAGCCGCGCTTGACACCGCTGACCAGACCGTCGAAGCGATGCCCACCAAGACCTTGTTGC
>JANOCN010000080.1:0-2798 GCA_031412185.1 Betaproteobacteria bacterium
CGAGCTGCGGGTAACGCGCAGCGTGCTGGAGATGCTGCGCCGTTGCCACCACCCGTTTGCCATCGTCACCAAAGGCAGCGGCGTCGAACGAGACTTGGATCTGATCGCCCCCATGGCGCACCAGAAGCTGGCAGCTGTTTACGTGACTCTCACCACACTGGATGGTGCGCTGGCGCGCAAGCTCGAGCCGCGCGCCGCTGCGCCGCATCGTCGGCTGCGCACCATCCGCGCGCTGGCCGACGCCGGGGTACCGGTAGGGGTGAGCGTGGCACCACAGATTCCGTTCATCAACGAAGACATGGAGCAGGTGCTGCAAGCCGCTGCCGAGGCCGGTGCGCACAACGCGTTCTACACCGTGCTGCGTCTGCCGTGGGAGCTCAGCCCGATGTTCCAGCAGTGGCTGGAACTGCATTACCCGCAGCGCGCGGCGCGGGTGATGGCGCGCGTGCGCGAGATGCGGGGAGGGCGCGACTACAACGCCGACTTCGCCACCCGCATGAAAGGCAGCGGTGTGTGGGCGCAACTCATTGCCCAGCGCTTCGAGAAAGCGTGCACCAGGCTGGGCCTGAACCGCACGCGGGTGGAGTTGGATACCAGCCAGTTCCGGCCTGCACTGCTGAGCGGTCAGAACGACCTGTTCTGATCCCACCGGCGGTTGCGCAGGTTTGGCTGCGCCGTCTCAGCGAAGCCCCATTGTGTGCAGCATGTGGGTCGCAGCTAAAAGCTCGCAGCGTTAGCTAAAGAAGCTTTTTAACTTGTCGGTCCAGCTATCACCGGTAGGTGAATGTTTGCCGCCGCCACTCTTGAAAGACTCTTCCAGCTCGCGCAGCAGTTTGCGCTGGTGCTCGCCGAGTTTCACCGGTGTTTCCACCAGGATGTGGCAATACAGGTCGCCCGGGTAACCGGCGCGCACGCCTTTGATACCTTTGCCGCGCAGGCGAAACTGCTTGCCGGTCTGGGTACCTTCCGGGATGTCGATGGCGGCTTTACCCGCCAGGGTGGGAACGTCGATTTCGCCGCCCAGTGCTGCGGTGACCATGCTGATCGGCACCGAACAATGCAGGTCGTCGCCGTCACGCTCGAAGATGTCGTGCTTCTTGAGGCGGATCTCGATGTACAGATCGCCGGCCGGCCCGCCGTTGGTACCGGGCTCCCCGTTGCCGGTGCTGCGGATACGCATGCCACCATCGATGCCCGCCGGGATTTTGACTTCCAGGGTTTTCTGTTTCTTGACCTTGCCCTGCCCGCTGCAAACCGTGCAAGGCTCGGGAATCACCTTGCCGGTGCCACGGCAAGTGGGGCAGGTTTGTTGCACACTGAAAAAACCCTGGCGCATTTGCACTGCACCGGAGCCATTGCATGTGCCGCAGCCCTTGACCTGGGTACCTGGTTTCGCACCGGCGCCTTTGCAGGTGTCGCAGGCCTCCCAGCTCGGTATGCGGATTTGTGCGTCCTTGCCGCGCGCTGCTTCTTCCAGCGTTATCTCCATGGCGTAACTCAGGTCGCCACCCCGGAACACCTGGCGCCCAGCGCCCTGACCACGGCCGCGCTGCTGGCCAAACATGTCGCCAAAGATGTCGCCGAAGGCCTCAGCAAAACCGCCAAAACCCTCCGCACCGGCAGCACCGCGCATATTCGGGTCCACGCCCGCATGGCCAAACTGGTCGTACGCCGCCCGCTTCTGCGGGTCCGACAACATCTCGTACGCTTCTTTGGATTCCTTGAACTTCTCTTCAGCCACCTTGGAGTCCGCGCCCTGGTTGCGGTCCGGGTGGTGCTTCATCGCATGTTTGCGATAGGCCTTTTTGATTTCGTCCTCGGAGGCGTTCTTGGGAACGCCGAGCGTTTCGTAATAGTCTCGTTTGGCCATGGTTGCTCTTGAGTCAGCTCGCAGGAAAAATTGGCACAGTCTGCTGGCGGTTGTCGCGGGTCAGTGAAAAACGCAGATTGCCGCGCCGACGATTCCGCAGGAATCGTTCGAACGCGGCGCTCGGCCCGGGTGTTGGAGATGCGGTCAAGCCTTCTTGACTTCTTTCACTTCTGCGTCCACCACATCATCGTCAGACGGCTTGGCTGCACCTGGTTGGTCGGCCGATGCTGCGCCGCCCGCATTGGCTGCTTCCGCGCCAGCCTTGGCCTGCATGTCGGCGTACATTTTCTCGCCGAGCTTCTGACTGGCGGTCATCAGTGCGGTGTTCTTGTCGTCGATGGCGGCCTTGTCTTCGCCCTTGAGAACTTCTTCGAGCGCCTTGACGGCTGCTTCGATGGCGTCCTTCTCGCCCGCCTCCAGCTTGTCGCCGTATTCAACCAGGCTCTTTTTCACGCTGTGCACACTGGCTTCGGCCTGGTTGCGCGCCTGCACCAGCTCCAGCTTCTTCTTGTCGTCGGCTGCGTTCAACTCGGCGTCTTTGACCATCTGCTGGATTTCGGCCTCCGTGAGGCCCGAGTTGGCCTTGATGGTGATCTTGTTTTCCTTGCCGGTGCCTTTGTCTTTGGCGCCCACGTGCAAGATACCGTTGGCGTCGATGTCGAACGACACCTCGATCTGCGGCGTACCACGTGCCGACGGCGGGATACCTTCCAGGGTGAACGCGAGATCGCCGTCGGCAACAAGATGCTGGGCGAATTCAACCTGGAAGGTATTCCGCCGTCGGCACGTGGCACGCCGCAGATCGAGGTGTCGTTTGATATCGATGCCAACGGCATCCTGCATGTGGGTGCCAAAGACAAGGGCACCGGCAAGGAAAACAAGATCACGATCAAGGCCAACTCGGGCCTGTCCGAGGCTGAAATCCAGC
>JANOCN010000081.1:0-8866 GCA_031412185.1 Betaproteobacteria bacterium
AGCGGCATCTTGAGCCGACTGGCCAGGAAACTCCGTGCGAACTGCACACCAAACACGCCACTGGCGGAATAGGTGAGGTTGATCGAATTGTTGTTCCACCAGGTAGCGTGGGGCCATAGAAACTGTGCGCCCAGGCCCGAATTCGCTGCCTGGGATACACCGATGCAGGCGACGAAAATGACATAGATCAGATAGGCATGGTCCCGCACCGACAGGAACAGCAACAGGTTATAGAGCAATAGGCCCACCAGCAGACCGAAGTACAGGCTGAAGATCGAATAACTGCGCTGGTCGCTTTGCCATAACGCGGCCGGTTGCCACAGCGTCACCGGTGCCGACACAGTACCCTGTGACGCCACCCGCAGGTAGAGTGTGGCCACCCCGCCCACAGGCAGGTCCAGCGGCTTCACCTGGTTGCGATGGGCTACCAGGCGGCTGGTGAACGGCAGCATGTCACTGCCGAACTGGTGATCGAAGCCGCCTTTCGGATTGCCCAGGTACACGTCCACACTGTCCAGTGGCGCGTTATCTACCTCCAGCAACCACCGCGCCGGTGTAGTGCTAGTAGTTTGCAGGTCAATGCGCAACCAGATGGCAGACCGTGTGGAGCCAAAATTAGTGGACGCAGCACCTGGTCCCACCGGCGCGAACCTGGCTTGCGCATCAGGCTTCAGGATGTCGGCCAGTGTCAGCGTGGCGCTGCTATCGTCCAGATAAGTGAACGCGCGCGACAACACGTAACTGCCCTGGTTGCCAATGGCGAATGTTGCTGCCTGCGCGTAGCCCCACACGCCGCCCAGTTGCAACACAGCCAGCAACCAGCGCCAATGCCACATGGTCCGGCGCAAATCAACTGCTCGGACGGGGCAAGTTAAGCGCATCATGCAAGTTATTGTTTGGAACTGTCCGCGAAGGATTGAATCATTATCCATACCGGTTGCACCATCATCCGAACGGCCGTCAACCGATTGTGTGGTGGCGCGTTCGATGGTGAAAGGCCCTTTCGATTTCGGGTATGGCAAGGCCATCCGGTATTGGTTATCATGAATTGCAGTTCGTCGGGACCGCAGCTTTCTGCACTGCGAAGCGGTCCCGCCTCAAGGAGAAACGTCATGTCGATCTTTGCTCGCTACCAGGGCCGGTTCGAGGCAGCACAAGAAGAGGAAATGTCCATCCAGGACTACCTTAGTCTCTGCAAGACTGACGCCACCGCTTACGCCAGCGTGGCCGAACGGATGCTCAAGGCAATCGGTGAGCCCGAGCTGGTGGACACGCGCACCGACCAGCGCCTGTCGCGCATCTTCGCCAACAAGATGCTGCGCCGCTACCCTACCTTTCGCGACTTGTATGGCATGGAAGAAGCCATTGAACACATCGTGTCCTACTTCCGGCACGCCGCGCAGGGGTTGGAAGAGAAAAAACAAATCCTCTACCTGCTCGGACCAGTGGGCGGCGGCAAGTCGTCGCTGGCTGAAAAACTCAAGTACCTGATCGAGAAGATTCCGGTGTATGCCATCAAGGGCTCGCCCGTACACGAGTCCCCGCTCGGCTTGTTCAACCCACTGGAAGACGCACAATTGCTGGAAGACGACTACGGTATTCCGCGGCGCTACCTCGGCACCATCATGAGCCCGTGGGCGGTGAAACGCCTGCGCGAGTTTGGCGGCGACATCACACGCTTTCGGGTCGTCAAATTGATGCCATCGGTACTTTCGCAGATTGCGGTTGCCAAGACCGAGCCGGGCGACGAGAACAACCAGGACATCTCTTCGCTGGTCGGCAAGATTGATATACGCAAACTCGAGACCTTTTCGCAGGACGATCCGGATGCCTATTCGTACTCGGGCGGGTTGTGCCTGGCGAACCGCGGTGTGCTCGAGTTTGTGGAAATGTTCAAGGCACCGATCAAGGTTTTGCACCCGCTGCTTACGGCCACCCAGGAAGGCAACTACAAAGGCACCGAGGGTTTTGGTGCGATCCCGTTCGACGGCCTGGTGCTGGCACACTCGAACGAGGCCGAATGGCTTACGTTTCGCAACAACCGA
This sequence comes from Betaproteobacteria bacterium, assembly GCA_031412185.1. Taxonomy (GTDB): domain Bacteria; phylum Pseudomonadota; class Gammaproteobacteria; order Burkholderiales; family Burkholderiaceae_C; genus CAISIP01. Next base: position 2,046 of record JANOCN010000081.1, read on the forward strand.
AACAATGAGGCTTTCCTGGACCGCATCTATATTGTGAAGGTGCCCTATTCGCTGCGTGTGTCCGACGAAATTCATATCTATGAAAAGCTGGTGTCGGGTTCGTCGCTGGCCAAGGAGCCTTGTGCGCCGGACACCTTGCGCATGATGGCCCAATTTTCCGTCTTGTCGCGCCTGAAGGAGCCCGAGAATTCGAGCATCCTGTCCAAGATGCGGGTCTACGACGGCGAAAACCTGAAAGACACCGATCCCAAGGCCAAGAGTTACCAGGAGTACCGCGACTTTGCGGGCGTGGACGAAGGCATGACCGGACTGTCGACCCGTTTTGCATTCAAGATTCTGTCGCGGGTATTCAATTTTGACCATCGCGAAGTGGCAGCCAATCCGGTCCATTTGATGTACGTACTCGAGCAGCAGATCGAACAGGAGCAGTTCCCGCCCGAGGTCGAAGAAAAATACCTGCGTTACATCAAGGAGTACCTGTCTCCCCGCTATGCCGAGTTCATTGGCAAGGAGATCCAGACCGCGTATCTGGAGAGCTACTCCGAATACGGCCAAAACATCTTCGACCGCTACGTCACCTATGCCGACTTCTGGATTCAGGACCAGGAATACCGCGACGTCAACACCGGCGAAATGCTCGACCGCAGTGCACTCAATGACGAGCTGGAAAAGATGGAGAAACCAGCCGGCATTTCAAACCCGAAAGACTTCCGCAACGAGGTCGTCAACTTTGTTTTGCGGGCCCGGGCCAAGAACGACGGGCACAACCCGAGCTGGACCTCTTACGAAAAGCTGCGCGCGGTCATCGAGAAAAAGATGTTCTCCAATACCGAGGAGTTGTTGCCAGTGATCTCGTTCAACGCCAAGGCCAGCAACGAAGAGCAGAAGAAGCACCAGGACTTTGTGAACCGCATGATCACCAAGGGCTACACAGAAAAGCAGGTCCGCCTTTTGTGTGAGTGGTACTTGCGGGTGCGCAAATCCTCCTGACCACACGGCCAAGCTCCAAGGACCCATGTGACGGTGCGAATCGTAGACCGGCGCTTTGACAGCAAGAACAAGAGTTCGGTCAACCGTGGCCGGTTTATCAAGCGTTTCAAAGGGCAAATTCGCAAGGCAGTCGCGGATGCCGTCGGCCAGCGCGGTGTGCGGGATCTGGACAACGGCGAAAAGGTAGGCATTCCCGGCAAAGACATTGAAGAACCGCAGTTCGGCCACGGCCGGGGTGGTAGCTGGGAAACCATCAACCCTGGCAATGACCGGTTCACCCGGGGCGACCAGGTGGACCGGCCGCAAGGCGGGGCCAGCGGCAAGGGTTCGGGACAGGCTGGACAAGACGGTGAGAGCCTGGACGACTTCGTGTTCACGCTCACGCGCGATGAATTCCTCGACATATTTTTTGACGAGCTGGCGCTGCCCAACCTCGTCAAACGGCAGCTGGCACGCATCGACCAATACCGCCGCCTGCGTGCCGGGTACACCCAGAGCGGAGTCCCCACCAATATCAATCTGGGGCGCACCATGCGCGGTGCTGCCGGCCGGCGTATTGCCGTGGGCGCACCGTATGCCACCAAGCTGCGTGCGCTGGAGGCCGAGCTTAGACTGCTGCTGGAGCAGGCTGCACTGGCGGTTCAGCCGGCGCAGGAGGAAGACGATGAAATCGCGCGCGTGCGGCGCGATATCGTCCGGCTGCGCGCGCGTATGGACGCCGTGCCTTTTATCGATACCTTTGATCTGCGCTACAACAACCGCATCCGGGTGCCGCAGCCGACCACCCAGGCGGTGATGTTCTGCCTGCTCGATGTCTCAGGCTCGATGGACGAGGGGCGCAAGAATATTGCCAAGCGCTTCTTCATGTTGCTGTACTTGTTTTTGACGCGCAACTACGAACGCACCGAGGTAGTCTTTATCCGCCACCACACGGTGGCGTTCGAGGTGGACGAAGACGAGTTTTTCACCTCCCGCGAGTCCGGCGGAACGGTGGTCTCCAGCGCGCTGGAGCTGATGCGCAAGATTATTGTCGACCGCTACCCGAGCGGCCTGTGGAATATCTATGGTGCCCAAGCCTCCGATGGCGACAACTGGAACGACGACTCTCCGCGATGCCGGGCGCTGCTCGAAGCCTCGCTTTTGCCGCTGACCCAGTATTTCGCCTACATAGAGATTACCGAAGGCCCGGCGCAGAACCTCTGGCACGAGTACCACAAACTGCAGGCCACGCATCCCGGGCATTTCGCCATGCAGCGTATTGCCAGCGTGACGGACATTTATCCGGTGTTTCGCGAGTTGTTCAAGAAACGTGCGGTGGGGGCCACATGACTTTACCGGCGGGCTCTGAGTGGACCTTCGAGGCGATAGAGCAGTACGACGAAGCGATTGGCCGTGTGGCAGCCAGTTACCGGCTGGACTGTTATCCGCACCTGCTCGAAGTGATCAGCGCCGAACAGATGATGGACGCCTATGCCTCCATTGGCATGCCGGTGTACTACAACCACTGGTCCTTCGGCAAACATTTTCTGGCCACCGAAAACCGCTACAAACGCGGGCAGATGGGCCTGGCCTACGAAATCGTCATCAACTCGAACCCGTGCATCGCCTACCTGATGGACGAGAACACCCTGCCCATGCAGGCGTTGGTGATTGCCCATGCGGCGTATGGGCACAACTCGTTCTTCAAAGGCAACCACCTGTTCAAGCAGTGGACCAGTGCCGACGCCATCGTGGACTACCTGGTGTTCGCGCGCAACTACATTGCGCAGTGCGAGGAGCGTCATGGCGTCGAAGCAGTCGAACGGGTACTGGACGCCTGCCATGCGCTTCAAAGCGTGGGAGTGGATCGCTACAAACGCTCTTCGGCGCTGTCCCTGTCCAAGGAAACCCTGCGCCAGCAGGCGCGTGCCGATTACCAGCAAACCCAGGTCAACGACCTGTGGCGTACCCTGCCCCCACAACTCGAGCGTGAGCAGCGGGTGATTGAAAAGCGCTTCCCTGTCGAACCCGAAGAAAACCTGCTGTACTTTGTCGAAAAACACGCGCCGCTGCTGGACCCCTGGCAACGCGAGGTGGTGCGCATAGTGCGCAAGATCGGGCAATATTTTTACCCGCAGCGCCAGACCCAGGTCATGAACGAAGGCTGGGCCACGTTCTGGCACTACACGCTGCTCAACACCCTGTACGACCAAGGTGGTGTATCCGACGGCTTCATGCTGGAGTTTCTGCAGTCGCATACCAACGTGGTCTACCAACCACCGTACAACAGCAAATACTTCTCCGGTATCAACCCGTATGCGCTGGGGTTTGCCATGTGGCGCGACATCCGGCGTATCTGCGAAGAACCCACCGCTGAAGACCGCGAATGGTTCCCGCAAATTGCCGGCTCCAACTGGCGCGAGACCTTCGACTTTGCGATGCAGAACTTCAAGGATGAGAGTTTCATCGCCCAATACCTGTCGCCGCGCCTGATGCGCGAATTCCGCTTTTTCTCGGTACTTGACGACGACACCCGCAACAAGCTCGAGATCGGTGCCATTCACAACGAAGGGGGCTACCGGGCGCTGCGCCGCCAGTTGTCGGAGCAATACGATCTGGGCCGGCGCGAACCCAACATCCAGGTCTGGAACGTGGACCTGCGTGGAGACCGTTCGCTGACCCTGCGCCACTACGCGCACCAGCGCCGCCCGCTCGATGACGCCAGCGCGACTGTGCTGGAGCATATGGCGTACTTGTGGGGGTTCGCCGTGCGCCTGGAACGGCAAAACGCCAACGGCTCGGTGGACCTGGTGCAAGAAAGAAGGCACGAGAAACGCGCCGGCAGCGCGCGGCAAACGCCCTGACAGCTTAGAACCTATCCGTGAATAAGGTGCAGGGTCGTCTTATTCACGGATAGGTTCTTACCGGCTGCGCCGCGCGCGGCGGATCAGGAACACCACAATGCCAATATTGAGCAGGTTCCAGGCCAAGCCGTTCACAAACGCAGCCTGGTAGGAGCCGGTCCAGTCGAAAATCGCACCGGATAACCAGCCACCCAGTGCCATGCCCAGCATGGTGGCCATCAGCACGGTACCGACGCGGGTGCCAGCCTCTTGGGGTGCGAAGTACTCGCGCACCACCAGCGCGTAGCTCGGCACAATACCGCCCTGGAACAGGCCGAACAGGGCAGACACTACGTACAGCGGCGCCAAACCGTCGAACGGCAGGAACAGCAGCAGCGCTACGCCCTGCAGGACCGAGCCCAGCAAAAGGGTGTGCAAGCCGCCAATATGGTCCGAGATCCAGCCCGAAAGCAAGCGGCTGGCGATGCCAAAACCCATCATCAGCGACAACATTTCTGCGCCGCGTGCGGCACCAAACCCGAGGTCGGTGCAATATGCCACTATGTGTACCTGTGGCATCGCCATGGCGACGCAGCAGGCGACACCTGCCACCGTCAGCAGAAGCTGCAGCACAGCTGGTGGCAGGCCCAGCGGTCGCAGGGGATCCGAGCGGCCCGTGAAACGCGCAGCGCGTGAAACAGGGGCTGGTGTTGCTGCAGACGGAGCAGGCACCGCTGGCAGTGGGCGACGCAGAACCAGGGCCAGAGGCAGCATGCTGAGTGTGCAAAAAACTCCCAGCCACACGTAGGCCTGACGCCAGCCGCTGGCTGCTGTCAGGTGCTGCAGGATGGGCGGCCACACCGCACCTGCCAGGTAATTGCCACTCAGGCAGATCGCCACTGCGATGCCACGGTTGCGCGTAAACCACTGTGTGGTGTCGGCGGCCAGCGGCGAGAAAGTGGCAGACGCCCCCAGCAACGCAATCATCACGCCGTGTAACACGCCAAACTGCCACAGGCTGCCTGCATACCCGGCCGCTACCATGCCAGCACCCAGGCCTACCGAACCCAGCAAAACAGGCACCATCACACCAAAACGGTCGGCCAGCCGCCCCATCAGGATGGCGCCCATGCCAAACCCGATCAGCGTCAGCGTGTACGGAAAAGATGCATCTGCCCGGCTAACACCAAACTCCTGCTGGACCGCTGGCAGCACCACCGCAGCTGCGTACATGCCCACGCCGCTGATGGTCATCAGCGCCAGCGAGACCACCAGGCGCGTCCAGGCGTAGGCGGACTCCACGCCGTAACGGTTTGTGGAAGATGCCTGCATGGTCGGTATTGGCGCGCCGGTCCAGGCCTGCGCTGCGCGCGCCTGGTTCAGCCAGCACTGGCGGGCAGCAACGCCCCCAGCGTGCGCACCGTGTGCATGCAGGCGCGCGCTGCTTCAGCGCCTTTGACCTTGAAGTGCGCTGCAAAAAAATGTTGGTGCTCGTCGCCTGCGTGAAAATGGTGCGGTGTGAGCACCACCGACAGAACTGGTACGTCGGTATCCAGTTGCACCGACATCAGCGCGTTGACCACGGCGCTGGCCACGTACTCGTGCCGATAGATACCGCCATCCACCACCAGCGCACAGGCCACAATGGCCTCATAACGACCGCTGCGGGCCAGTCGCCGCGCCAGCAACGGAATCTCGAAAGCGCCGGGTACCTCGATCACATCGATCTGCTCGCGCTGCACCCCGTGTTCCTGCATGCCTGTCAAAAATGCATCACGCCCCTGGTGCACGATATCGGCATGCCAGCAGGCGTGCACAAACGCATAAAGAGGTAGACCGGATGCGGGCTGCAGGGTCGGGCGGCTTGTCGATACGACGGTGTGATGGTTGGTCTGTTGCATGGTTCCCCAAGTGTAGAACGGTCGGCGCGACGTTTCAGCCGCGTGCGAGACAGGCGACGGCTTGATCCATCGCGCCCCTGCCGTACGCAATACCCTGTACGGTCATGGCCGCTTCGACACCCGCCAGGCAACCCAGAAGCATAGGCGCGTTCATGTCACCCAGATGGCCAATACGAAATACCCGACCACTCAACGGCCCCAGGCCACCAGCGATAGCCACCTGAAAGCGCTCGCGCGCCACGCTGCGCAGCGCCTCCGGGTCAATGCCCGTAGCAACCTGAACTGCGGTGACAGACGTCGAACGGGCTTGCGGCTCGGCGCCAAAGAAGCCCACTGCACCGGCTTCGCTCCAGCGCTGCACCGCCGCATGCACCATCCTTGCGACCAGGGCATGGCGCGCCGTCACCTGCTCCAAGCCTTCGAGAAAAATCAGCTCCAGCGCAGCCTCCAGGCCCATCAGCAGGGTCTGTGGCGGTGTGCCGCAAAACTTGCGGTAGGCGAACTCGCTGCTGCGCAGGTTCCAGTCCCAGTAAAAGCGTGGCGCCGGGTTGCGACGGCACACCGCCATGGCAAGCGCATCGACGGCGGCGAAACCAAGACCGGGTGGGCACATCAACCCCTTTTGCGACGCACCCAGTACTACGTTCACACCCAGCGCGTCCATCGCAAACGGTGCCGCCCCGAGCGACGCCACCACGTCCACCACCAATAGGGCAGGATGGCGGGCCGCATCCAATGCCGCGCGCAATGCTGCCATGTCACTGGTGATGCCGCTGGCCGTATCGGTGTGGACGGCAAACACGGCCACGATCTCGTGCGCTGTATCGTCGCGCAGCGCCTGCTCCACCACCTGCGCGTCGATGGGCAAGCCCTCGACCCAGGGCGTACGGACAACCTTGCCGCCCATGGCCTCGGTTTGTACTGCCCAGGAGTCGGAGAAATGGCCGGTACCTGGCACCAGCACCGACTGGCCTGGTGCAACAAGATTGGCGATGACGGCCTCCCACGCGCCATGCCCATTGGCACCGTACACGAACACTTCGGCAACTTGCGTCTGCAGCAGACGCTTGAGCCCGCGCTCCACCGCCGCAATGGTCTGGTCGAGCCG
>JANOCN010000082.1:0-5084 GCA_031412185.1 Betaproteobacteria bacterium
TCCATGCCGACGCCGCGCCCAGATACGTTGGTAATGGTTTCAGCCGTGGAAACGCCGGCGATGAATACGAGCTGCCACACCTGTGCGTCCGACATCTGCTCCGGTACTTGAATGCCGCGCTTGCGCGCAGCACGCATCACACCCTCCCGCGACAGACCACGCCCGTCATCGTGCACCTCAACCAGCACGCTTGTGCCTTGGATGCAGACCGACAGCGTAATCGTGCCGACTTCCGGTTTCCCCGCAGCGCGCCGCTCTTTCGGCAGTTCAATGCCATGGTCGCAGCTGTTGCGCACCAGATGCGTAACGGGGTCGATGATCTGCTCCACCAAGGCCTTGTCCAGTTCGATGGATTCACCTGATGTCACCAGCACCAGGCGCTTGGACAGGATGTGGGAAAGCTGTCGTAGCAGGCGCGTAAAGCGGCCGAAGGCCAACCCAACCGGCACCATGCGGATATTCCCCACCACGCGCTGAAGATCGTCCGTCGTAGCGTGCAAACTATCCAGACTTGCGACCAATTGCGCATGGGCGCCAGGACCGAGAGCGCGGCTGCAGCGCTCCAGCGCGGCATGGTTAGCGGCGAATGCCTCCACCAGGCTCCCCAGATGGTCCAGCTTGTTCAGCGCCACCCGGATCGTGGCTGTCTCGGGTTGTTGGATGGAAACCTCCTGCGCCGGTACCGACAGCACCGGTCGGATCACCACCTGATCGCGCGCGACGTGAAACGCAAACAGGTCCATCAATTCCTGGTCGGTCGCACCGGTTCGCACTCTGAACGCGCGGCTGTCGGCGCGCTCGACTGGCAGCGGCGTGATTTCGCCAAGCCCAGCGATATCGCGGAACAGGTGCGCAATCGCATCGGCGTTTTCAATCTGCTCCAGGGGCCCTATGCGGATCTCCAGGCATCGTGCAGCTATGTCGGCCGTCTTGTCCGGGGTAGCAGCACGCAAACGCTGAAGCAATGAGGCCGCCGCATCGACCGCCGGCCCGGCGGATGGCGCTTGCCGCGCCAACAAATTTCGCGCTGCGTCCACTGCCTCCAGCAACAGATCGACCAGGGCGGCATCGGGCAGCAGTTGGCCGCTGCGCAACCGCTCCAGCAACGACTCCACGCCATGGGTAAGCTGGACGATGTCGGTCAACCTGAAAGCTGCTGCACCGCCCTTGATCGAATGGGCCGCGCGAAAGATGGCATCCAGCCGCCCCTGTCCGGTACCCTGCGAATCGAGCGACAGAAGGCCTCGCTCCATGGCATCCAGGTTATCGCGCGCCTCGTCAAAGAACTGGTGCTCTAGCGGACTCATTCAGGGTTGGAGGTGGTACGTGCTGCCGCGTTGCTGAAGCACTAAAATTCCGACGCCACAAGGTTATCAGGATTCTGCCGGGCCATGTACGAAGAAGCCATAGACAGACCCATTCGGGTTCTGCATCTGGAGGACTCTGCCGTTGACCACGAACTGGTGCAGCGCGCGTTGCAGCGCTCCAGCATGGATTTCAGCATCGAACGGGTGGAAACACTGGAAGAATTCGCCCGTGTCACTGCTTCGCTTAGTTTCGATGCCATCGTTGCCGACTACCGGCTGCGTGGGTTCACCGCCATCGATGCGTGGGACTGCCTGAAGGAGCACACCGCTTCGCCACCGTTCATTCTGCTGTCTGGGGCCATCGGCGAATCGGCAGCAGTGGCCGCGATCAAGCTCGGCATGAGCGACTACCTGCAAAAGGACGATGTCGGCAAACTAGCGCATGTCATCCGGCGGGCGATCGAGATGCACGACACCCGGTTGGCCAAGGACCGGGCCGATGCCGAGCTGGCGAATTCAGAGCGCAGACTGGCGGAGTTTGCGGAACATCTGCAGACCACGATAGAGCAGGAGCGGGCGTCGATTGCGCGTGAGGTCCATGATGACATCGGCGGTGCGCTGGCCGCGGTGAAGCTTGATCTGGCCTGGGTTGCGCGCCATGTATCCGACCCGGCAGCGCTAGGCCACCTGCATGCGGCCACCGAGATGCTGCAGCATGCGCTGGGTGCGAGCCAGCGCATCATGATGAACCTGCGACCGGCCATTCTGGACCAAGGGCTGGTGGCAGCCGTAGACTGGTTGGCGCGCGGTTTCGAGCGGCGTACCGGCATCAAGACCACGCTGCGCTCGGTACACTCGGGCCATGTGTTGTCCAAAGCGCTGCAACTGGCGGCTTACCGAACAGCGCAAGAAGCACTCACCAACATCTCCAAACACACCCATTGCGATCAGGTCACAATCGACCTGACCGACAGCGGCGATGTGCTGACGCTGGAGATCAGCGACAACGGCCCCGGCATATCCCGCGCCGAGTTGAGCAAACCCAAGGCATTTGGACTAAAAGGGCTCCATGAACGCGCGAAATCAGTTGGCGGATGGCTCGACGTGAGTAGCGGCATGGGTCGGGGAACGTCCATCATCCTTTCGGTTCCGCTGCAGGCGGCGGGTACGCCGGAAGACACCACGGAATGATCCGGGTTATTCTTTGCGACGACCATGCAGTGGTCCGGCGAGGCATACGCGACACACTCGCCGACGCCGCCGATATTCAGGTGGTGGGTGAGGCCGGCAGCTACTCGGAGGTACGTGAAGCGCTGCGCAACATTGCGTGTGATGTGCTGGTGCTCGACTTGAGCCTGCCCGGCAGGGGTGGGCTGGAAGTGCTGGCCAGCCTGAAGGACACCGATATTCAGGTGCGCGTGCTGATTGTTTCGATGTATCCCGAAGACCAGTACGCGATCCGCTGCCTGCGCGCCGGAGCGCAGGGATATGTCAACAAGGCGGGCGACCCAGGGGAACTGGTAACGGCGGTGCGCACCGTCGCACAGGGCAAAAAATATGTCAGCGCGGCAGTGGCCCAGATGCTGGTTGAAAACCTGCACGCCCCGGCCAGTGAGGTACTGCATTCGACGCTGTCCGAGCGGGAATTGCAGACCCTGCTCAAGATTGCCTCTGGCCGACGTCTGGCAGACATCGCAGCAGAGTTGACGCTCAGCCCCAAGACCGTCAGCGTCTACCGCGCCCGCGTGCTCGAGAAACTGAAACTCTCCAACAACGCCGAACTTACCGTGTATGCGATCCGCAACAACCTGGTATGACCGGGTTCGCCGGAGCACAGGGACTGGGAGCCTGTCGGGCTTTGGGTTGGGTCCGCGCCGGGACGAGTCGCGGTGCCAGGCTAGGCACCAGCGAGGCGGTGTGGCTGGCCAACACAACGAGTTGGGAACGACGCATGGCGCCGCGAATCGTCCCGGCCCTTCGGGCTGGGCGCGGACCCGACCCAAAGCCCGACAGGCTCCTAGATCAACGCCGGGTGAATATGTCCATCATGCGCTCCATAAGCGCAGAGAACGGTTGCTCGAGCATTGGCAGTGTCAGCGCTACGCCAATCAGGCCGACCAACAGTGTCACCGGGAATCCGATGGCATAAATGTTCATCTGGGGTGCCACCCGCGACACAATGCCCAACGCAAGGTTGGCAAACATCAGCATCGCGATGACTGGCAGCGCGATCCAGAATGCGCTGGCAAACAGGTCTGCCCCCAACTCGTACAACTTCATGGTACCGACTGCCTGCAGAAAGTTCTGATCCACCGGAAACGCTGTAAAACTTTGCGCGACCGCCATGATCACCATCAGGTGCCCGTTCAACACTACAAACAGCAGTGCGGCCATGTTGGCATAAAAGCGGCCCATGGCGCTGGACTGGGCGCTTGTGGACGGGTCGAAGAAAGCGGCGAAGCCAAGGCCCATCTGAAAACCGATCACTTGCCCTGCCAGCTCGAAGGCACCGAAAACAAGACGTACCGTGAAACCGATGGCAAGCCCTATACCCACTTGTTGCATCACCACCCCCAGCGCCTGGGGATCGTTGATGCCAACCACGGCCTGCTGCGGCAAGCTGGCCTGTGCAGCATATGCGATCAGAAACGCCAACGCAATCCTGGCGCGCACCGGAAATACGCGTGATGAAAATATCGGTGCCGCTGTAAACACCGCCAGTACCCGCAGGAACGGCCAGAGGATGGGGGAAATCCACGCAACCAGCTGCGCTTCTGAAATCGAAATCACACGCCCGTAGCTCTCGTCAGATCAGCGATCCCGGGATCGACTCGATCACGCGGCGGATGTAGTCCACCAGCATGCTGAGCATCCAGGGTCCGGAGATAGCCAGCACCAGCATTGCCGCGACCAGCTTGGGTATGAAGGTAAGCGTGGCCTCGTTAATCTGGGTGATCGCCTGGAACAGGCTGACCAGCAGGCCAACTACCAGCGCAATGCCAAGTATGGGGGCCGATACCAGGAACAGCGTCCATAACGCCTCCTGGCCCATTGTCAGCACCATCTGGGCGTTCAAGCACTGCTCCTTAACTGATGAAACTGGCTGCCAGCGAGCCAATCAGCAGGTTCCAGCCATCGGCCAGCACAAACAGCATCAACTTGAACGGCAGTGCCACCAGCACCGGCGACAGCATCATCATGCCCAGCGACATCAGCACACTGGCGACCACGATGTCGATCACCAGAAACGGAATGAAGATCATGAACCCGATCTGGAATGCTGACTTCAGCTCGCTCGTCACAAAAGCCGGCACCAGCACCCGCATTGGTACCGTCTGCGCTGTGGCACCGGGCGGCAGTTTGGCCAACCGCACGAACAGCGCCAGATCCGACTGCCGGGTTTGTTTACCCATGAATTCGCGCATCGGTGTCTCGGCTTTTTCGAGCGCCTGCTCGAACGCTATGGCGTTCTTGCTGTAGGGTAGATACGCGTCGTTGTAGACCTTGTCCAGCGTTGGACCCATCACGAAAAATGTAAGGAAAAGCGACAACCCGATGATGACCTGATTGGGTGGCGACGACTGGGTACCGAGCGCCTGGCGCAGCAACGACAGCACAATCACGATCCGGGTGAAACCCGTCATCATCAGCAACACGGCGGGCAGGAACGACAACGCGGTAAAGAACAGCAGTGTCTGAATTGGTACCGAGTAACTCGCGCCGGTCGGCCCGGTGCCGATCAACAAAGGCAGTTGCGCGGTATTTTGTCCCCACACC
>JANOCN010000083.1:0-5529 GCA_031412185.1 Betaproteobacteria bacterium
CGACCGACCAGTGGTTCGGCCGCTCGATCTCGGCGCTCAACACCGACACCGCACCCGACCTGCTGTTCAACAATTACGAACGCGTCATCCGGGTGGCTGACCAGACCAACAAGCTGATGGACCTCAGACCGGTGCTGTCGCAGGTGGCCGACAAAGCCTTTCTGACGGAGGACGACCTGCGTGTAGCCACCCATGGCCCGAAGATGATCATCCTGCCGGTGCAACGTGTGCAGATGGGCTTCGGTGTGCGCAAGAGCTGGCTCGACAAAGTGGGGGAAAAGTTTCCCGCTACCTGGAGCGATATGCAGCGGGTGGCGGTGAAGTTCCGCGATAACGACCCGGACGGCGACGGCAAAGCCAACACGTTTGGCCTGGCGCTGGAAGCTGCCAAACCCCGGGACCTGATCCATATCATCGACTTGTTCCTGTTTGGCTCTGGCCTGCGCAATACCCTGGTAGACACAAGCGGCAAGGTGGTGATCGACGAGCCGGCGCGCGCCAAGGTTCTGGAAGAGGTGCTCAAGGCATTCACAGAATACAAGTATGTAGCTCCCGACACCATCAACCATTCCTTTGCCGAGATGTACCAGGTGATCGAAGGTGGCAGAGCCGGCATGTTCCGCGTGGGCGACTGGAACGTCAAGAAGTGGGACACGGCTGCGGTACTCAACGGGGACTTCCTGGTTGGCCCCTGGCCAGCTTTTGACGGCCGCAAGAATGCGGTGGTAATAGGTGGCATGCGTGGCGTGGCGGTGCCGGAGAATTCACCCAACAAGGCGGTTGCGGTCGAATTTGCCAAGTTCATGCTGGGTAAGCAGGCGCAGCAGGCTTCGCTGGACAACGTGGGTTCGGCGGTGCGCAAAGACCTGGATCTGTCGGCCCTGTCGGAGCGGCAGAAGTATTTTGCGCTGGCCAACCACAACCTCGCGGCCTACGACTTCCCGGAGTCGGTACACCTGTGGTATCCCGAGCTCGAAGCCGCCTACCATCGCAAGCTGCTGGGTGCGCTGGCCAAACCGCCGACCAATTGGAAAGCCTTCATCGGTGAGACCGCCAATGAAATGCGCGAGTTGCAGGCAAAACTCAGTGCCAAGAAATAATCCGTCTAGCGGGCACAGCGTTGGCTAGCGTAGAACTGCGCCAGGTCGTCAAGAGTTACGACGGCAAAACTGCCGTCATCCACGGAATCGACCTGCACATCACACATGGCGAGTTCGTCGTGTTCGTCGGGCCGTCAGGTTGTGGCAAAAGCACTTTGCTGCGTATGGTTGCGGGTCTGGAAAACATCAGCGGCGGCGACGTGCTGATCGACGGCAAACGTGTCAACGATGTGCCGCCGCGCGACCGCGACATCGCCATGGTGTTCCAGGACTATGCCTTGTACCCGCACAAGAGCCTGTTCGAAAACATGGCGTTCGGATTGCGCCTGCGCAAGACGCCCGACGACGAAATCAAACGCCGGGTGATGGACGCGGCCCGGCTGCTACGAATTGACCATATGCTGGAGCGCAAGCCCGCGGCACTGTCGGGCGGCCAGCGCCAGCGGGTGGCAATTGGGCGCGCCATCGTGCGCCAGCCCAAGGTCTTTCTGTTTGATGAACCGCTGTCCAACCTGGACGCCCAGTTGCGCGGCGAAATGCGCGTCGAGATAAAGAAGCTGCACCAGCGTCTGGGTGCCACCATCATCTACGTCACACACGACCAGGTCGAGGCGATGACGCTGGCCGACCGAATCGCCGTGCTGAGTGCCGGGCGGACGATGCAGTACGACACCCCCAGCGGCATCTACAACACACCCGCGGCCCTGTTTGTGGCCGGATTTACCGGCTCGCCGCCGATGAACCTGGTGCCGTGCACGGTACACGACGGCCAGCTTGATCTGGGCGCAGATGCGCGCTTTGTGCTGCCAGCGCCACTGGTCCTGCGCGCGCAAGGCATCGGCAAGATGATTCTTGGTATTCGCCCGGAAAACATCAGCCTGAACCCTGCACCGGGCCAGGTGCAGCTCCCGGCACAGGTGGTACTGAGCGAGCCATTGGGTGCCGAGACGCTGGTCACCTTTCGGGTCGGTGAGGTGGAACTGGTGGCGCGCTGCGCGGCCAGCTTCGCGCTCAAAGCGGGCACAAACTTGCCGATCTACCTGACCAGCGATCAGGTACACCTGTTCGACGCCGCCAGCGGGGCCGCGCTGCGATGAACCTGCCGGTGCTACTGCCACCACGCCCAGCGCCCGTCGGTATCTTCTGGCTGTTTGTGTTGCCGTTTGCGGCGTTGACCGCCGTGTTCGGCGTGTGGCCGATCATCCTGTCGATCCAGACCTCTTTCACCGCGTCGGCCAGTGCACTCAAGCCCAATCCGACCTGGGTTGGCCTGGCCAACTATGCGTCTATCTTTGCCGACCCGGTGTTCGTGGCGTCATTGTGGCGCACCCTGCTGTATACGCTGCTGGCGGTCGTCAGCACCATATCGCTGGCGCTGCTCTATGCCTTGCTCCTCAATTCGACTCTGATCGGGCGCGGACGGAGCTTTTTCAAGCTGGCAGTTTTTCTGCCGGTCGTGACACCCGATATCGCCGGTTATGTGGTTTGGCGCTGGCTCTACGACCAGAGTTTCGGCGCCCTCAACATGGCGCTCGCGGCCCTGCATCTGCCCACTTTCGGCGGGCTGGCGTCGACCTCGACCGTGTTGCAGGCGGTATTGGTGGCCGAGTTGTGGCACCACCTTGGTTTCTACGTCGTGATCTTCCTGGCCAACCTGGCGCTGTGCGACAAGGGCCAGATGGAAGCAGCCGAGATCGACGGTGCCAGTCCGCTCGAAAAATTCTGGCATGTGGTACTGCCCCAGTTGCGTCCTGCGTTGCTGGTCAACAGTGTGTATGCGCTCATCCAGTACCTCAAGACCTTCACCGTGGTGGCGGTCATGACGAAAGGCGGGCCGAATGACGCCACCAATTTCCTGAGCTACTACGCCTACCAGTTGTTCGACCAGGGCCGTTACGGCGAGGCCACCGCCATGGCCAGCGTGTTGTTCGCTATTGTTATCGTGCTTGCCGCCGGTTTGATGCGCCTGCAGCGGCGCCCGATGGCAACGTGAGCCTGACCATGCAACACGCGCCAGTCTGGCTCAAGATACTCGCCTACGGCACTGCACTGCTGGTGAGCCTGTTGTGCCTGTATCCCTATTTCTGGATGCTGGTGAGCGCTTTTCGCTCGAGCCAGGAGATCTTGTCCGCGCCGCTACGGCCCTGGCCAGAGAATCCTTCGCTGGACGTGCTCAAGGAGATTGCCAACGTCGGCGGCACCCCCTTGTGGCGGTACGCACTCAACTCGGTGCTGATCACGAGTGCGTCCACCGTGCTGGGCATTCTGGTCACCGCCCTGGGTGCCTACGCGCTGGTGCGGCGGCCGCATTTCTGGTTCTTCCAGCTGCTGCGCATGGGTTTCATGGTGACGATCATGTACCCGTACATGTTGCTGGTTATCCCGGTCTACATCGTCATGTACAAACTCGGGCTGCTGGGCAGCTACAGCGGCATCATCCTGTTTCTGGCGCTGGGGCCGATACAGTTCTTCCTGTTCGAGCAGTTCTTCCAGACCATTCCGAAATCGATCCTGGAAGCAGCAGTGATCGACGGTGCGAGCGAGGCGCAGATCCTGTTTTCGGTAGTGCTGCCGCTCGCCATGCCGGTGGTGGCTACCGCCTCCATCATCACCTTCCTGCTGAACTGGGCGCAGTGGCTGCCGGTGCTGGTGGTGTCGCGCTCTCCCGATACCTACACCCTGCCGGTGGCATTGATGAACATTAGCGGCGAACTTGGCGTGAACTTCCAGGGCATCATGGCTTTGTCGGTGTTGACGACTATTCCGGTCACGATTTTCTTCCTCATCGCGCAGCGGCGTGTCATGTCCGGCATGACCGCCGGTGCCGTCAAAGGTTGAGAGGTCACGCCGGCCATAATGAATCCTCTAGTTTCTGACACATCATTGCAGGCGGCTATCGCGGCAGCACGCGAGCGCAGCCTGGCCTGGTACGCATCCATGCAGGTACCGGGGCAACCGAACGGCGTGGCGCGCGTGAGCGCGGCGCACGACCCGGGGCGCTGGCCCGGCATGTTGTTACCCGGTACCTACAACGCCGTCGTGGGGCGTGCGCTGCTCGGTGGTCTGGACGAACTACCTGCGCACGACCGGCGGGCTCTCGCCCAATGGATGCTGGCGCACCGGCGCGGCGACGGCGTGTTCCGGATCGCAGGCATGCGCGATGACACTGTGTTTAAGAAACCGAGTCTGGCTGACACCTGGGAATACATTGATTTCCATGTCACCAACTACAGCCTGGGGGCAATGGACTTTCTGAACCCCGATACGGTTCCCGTGCTGGATTTCGCGCAGCGCTTCCTGGACCCGCAGTTCCTGAAGGCCTGGTTGGCCGAGCGTGATCTGCGCGACCCCTGGCAGGAGGGCAACAACGTTGTCAACCTGGGTAGTTTCCTGCTGATGATGGCGCGCCACGCTTCGGCAGATCAGCAGGGCCGGATCAATGCAGCGCTTGTTATCCTGTTCGATTGGCACGACCGGCTGCAGGAGCCTGCGACCGGTTTTTGGGGCGTCGGGCAATTGAGTGACCCGTTACGCACCTTGCACGCCATGGCTGGTGCGATGCACAACTTCCACCTGTGGTACGCGACGGGCCGGCGGCTGCCCTACCAGGACAAGGCGGTGGACTATTGCCTGACGCAGGCACCGCGCGTGGACAGCGCCTGTATAGACGTGGACCTGGTGGACCTGCTGGTGCATGCACACTGGCAGCGCGACCACCGGCGTGACGATATCCGGCAATGGCTGCGCACCCTGCTGCCCGACCTGCTGGCGTTTCAGAACCCGGATGGCGGATTTGCCGATGTGCGCGATGGGCCAGGCGTGGCGCCGCGTCGGCAGGACGGTTGGGTGCGCGGCTACGAAGAGCCTCAGGGTTTGTCGAATACCTTTGCCACCTGGTTCCGCTGGGTCGCCATGGCGATGATCTCCGAGTGCCTGTGGGAGGGCTGGGCGCCAATGGCGCGCAGTTGGCAGTTCCGCCGGATGGTGGGCATAGGCTATTGCCAGCCACAGTGTACGCAGGGCCGAGAACGTGAGCGGCAATCCAATGCACCCGCGTGAGCCCATGGACGCCATGGAAGCTACGGACGCTGCTGCCGACCCATTTGCGCACCTGCACGACGAGGGCTACGCCCAGGCTACCAACGGGCACCCCATCACCTACGAGACGCTGGTGGCACTGGGTGGGCGAACCACCGAGTCTTTGGACGGCGCCTGGTTTTTTACGCTGGATCGGTTCGACGAAGGCTTGCGCCAGAAGTGGTTTGCAGATACGCCGCTGCCCGCTACCCAGTGGCCGCGACCGCGCGACTATGACGCCGGTCAGGGCCAGACGCTGGATGTACCGGCCTGCTGGGCGGCACAGCGCACCGCGTGGACCTTTTACGAAGGCGCGGCATGGTACACCCGGGTTCTGGACCATCACCCCGAC
>JANOCN010000084.1:0-7398 GCA_031412185.1 Betaproteobacteria bacterium
TTCACCACCCGCGAGGAAAACCAGGCGGAGTCGTTCCGCAAGATGTTGCTGGCGATGGCGCGCGATGTACGGGTCATCCTGATCAAGCTGGCAGACCGGTCGCACAACATGCGCACACTGTCGAACGTAGCGCGCGACAAATGGGCCCGCATCTCGACTGAGACGCTGGACATTTATGCGCCGATTGCGCACCGGCTCGGCCTGAACCAGATTTACCGCGAACTGCAGGATCTGGCCTTTGCCTACCTGCACCCCTGGCGCAACGGTATCCTTTCCAAGGCGGTAGAGAAAGCGCGCAGCCGCAGGCGCGATCTGATCCACAAGGTACAGCGCGAACTGGAAGCCGCGTTTGCCGCCACTGGCATGCACCTGCGTGTGGCCGGGCGCGAGAAATCGCTGTTCTCGATTTACCGCAAGATGGACCAGAAACACCTGACTTTTGCCCAGGTGACTGACATCTATGGTTTCAGGCTTATCGTGCCCACGCTGATTGACTGCTACGCTGCACTCGGTACGCTGCACCAGCTCTACAAGCCGGTACCGGGCCGCTTCAAAGACCATATCGCGATTGCCAAACTCAATGGTTACCAGTCCCTCCACACCACGTTGGTGGGGCCTGCGGGCGTCAACATCGAGTTCCAGTTACGCACCGAGTCAATGCATTTGGTGGCGGAGTCCGGCGTGGCGGCGCATTGGCTCTACAAGGCCAAAAACCCCGATAGTTTGGGTGCGGACCGGCTCGGCAACCAGTGGCTGCAGTCACTGCTGGACATCCAGCACGAAACCGGCGACGCCCCCGAATTCTGGGACCATGTCAAGGTAGACCTGTTCCCCGACGCGGTGTACGTGTTTACGCCCAAGAGCCGAATCATGTCGCTGCCGCGCGGTGCAACGGTAGTTGACTTCGCCTACGCCATTCACAGCAATGTCGGCGACCGCACAATGGCGGCGCGCATCAACGGCGAGCAGGCACCGTTGCGCACCGAGCTGAAAAATGGCGACGTGGTGGAAGTCATCACCGCGCCGATGTCAAGCCCCAATCCGGCCTGGTTGAGTTTTGTGCGGACCGGGCGGGCACGCTCCAAGATTCGCCATCATCTCAAGACGCTGGCGCATGCCGAGTCGGAAAATTTTGGCCGCAAGCTGCTGGTACAGGCGCTGCGCGCGGAAGGCATCGAAAGATTTCCGGATGACGACGCCCAGTACCAAAGTGTCTGGGAGCGCCTGCTGCGCTTTACCGGGAACCGGAACTACGCCGAACTGTTGACCGACATCGGCCTGGGCAAACGCATCGCCACGATTGTTGCGAAGCGACTGGTAAGCCTGCTGGCTGAAGAAACCGGCGAAAAACCAAATCCGCTGTTGTTGACGCGTGAACGCTTTACGGCGCACGAATCGATAGCGCAAGGGGTTGTCACGCTGGACGGTAGCGAGAACGCATCGGTGCAATACGCCACCTGCTGCCGCCCGATCCCGGGCGACGCCATTGTGGGTTACCTCGGGCGCGGTGAAGGCCTGGTGGTCCACACCGGGAGTTGTCCGATTGCCGGCAAACTGCGGAACAAAGACAGCGAGCGTTTCATTTCTGTAGACTGGGCCGACGACCCGGTGCGCCCGTTTGAGTGCGATATCCTGGTGGCGGTGGTCAATGGCAAGGGTGTACTTGCGCGTGTGGCGGCGGCGCTGGCGTCCGCAGAAGCCGACATTACGCACATCCACATGGGTGATGAGGCCGCGCAGGACGCGACCGACCTGCGGTTTGTGATCGCGGTGCGCGACCAGGCCCATCTTGAAGTGGCCCTGCGCAATCTGCGCCGTACGCCGTCCGTGCTGCGCGTACAAAGAAGCTGACTGCCGACTTGCTTCACCTGGTGGACTTGCTGCCGGGCGAGGGGTAATCGACCCGCAGCACTTCGATTTCTTCCACCCCGGCGGGCGTCACCAAAGGCAGAATGTCGCCCACCCGCGCCTTGAGCAAGGTGCGGGCCACCGGGGAAACCCAACTCACTTCGCCACGGCTGCTGTCCACCTCGTCGATACCGAGAATCGTGATGGTTCGCTCGGTGCCAGCAAGGTTCGCGTAGGCAACGGTGGCACCGAAGAAAACCTGGTCATTGCCGTGGTGCGCGCTGGGGTCGGTAATGTCCGCAATCTCCAGCCTCTTGGTCAAAAAGCGGATGCGACGGTCAATCTCGCGCAAGCGCTTCTTGCCATATATGTAGTCGCCGTTTTCCGACCGGTCTCCATTGCTGGCGGCCCAGTGCACGATTTCCACCACCTTGGGTCGCTCGGTATCCATCAGCTGCGCCAATTCAGCCCGCAGGCGCGCATAACCTGCAGCCGTGATGTAGTTCTTGCCATTGCCGGGTACTACCGGTAGGGCCTGCTCCTCGTCGTCGTCCTGCCCGTCTGACTCCTTGGTGAATGCCTTGTTCATAGGCGGTCCAGCACCCGTCGTGGTGTGTCCACCCTGTTCCGCCTGGAGCCGTAGTCGTTGGCATAGACCCAGGTGAACTCGGCTCCGATAAGAAAAATCTGGGCCGAGTAATACACCCACAACAGCACCACTACCAGAGAGCCTGCAGCTCCGAAAGGCGATGTTACGCCGCTGCGCCCTATATACAACCCGATCAGCGTCTTGCCCAGCGTGAACAGCAAGGCCGTAAAGATCGAGCCGATCCACACGTCTCTCCACAACACCCGCACCCGCGGCATGATCTTGTAGATCAGCGCGAACATCACGGCAACCAGCAGAAAGTCGATCAGCGAATTGGCTGCCACAGCCAGCACATACCACCAGCCCAGGATCGGCTCCCACCAGCGACCCATCGCTGCCAGCCCCGCGCTGGCGACCAGAGACACGATCAACAGAAATCCGACTGCCATGATCATGCCAAACGATAGCAGGCGTGCGCGCAGCAGGTCGAACCAGCCGCTGGTGGTTCTGCGCGCGGGTACGCGCCAGATACGGTCCAGCGCATCCTGCAATTCACCAAAAACAGTAGTGGCACCCACAAACAGCAGGCCCAGGCCGACTGCAGTCGCAACCAGCCCCTCCCCGGGGCGGCGCACACTTATCAGCAGGTCCTGCACCGCATTGGCCCCAGCCGCACCCATCATGGACCGCAACTGGCCCACGATCTCCCCGCGTGCTGCATCCTCACCAAACACCAGCCCAGCCACTGCAATCACAATCAGCAGCAAGGGTGCCAGAGAAAAAACGGTATAGAACGCGAGTGCAGCCCCCATGCTGGGTGCGTAGTCGGCCAGCCACGAGTTGATTACCTTGGTGGCCAGACTCCAGCAGGCGCGCAGATTTACTTGAAGGGCACTGGCCTTTGGTCGCATGATGTTCCCAGCAGTGTAGTCATTGCGACGCTTTCGCAGCAGCAGACAGCCCCCCGGTCCCCGGTAGGACTGTACTGACAGTGGAGCACGGTGCAAGCTGATGGACACGCATCGTCTCGCCCGGAATGATCGAAAGCTGCGTTTCGCTGACCTGCCAAAGCGTCGGCCACCTTCTTTACCACTGCCCGATCATGTCCGTTTTCTTCGACATTACCCACACCACCCACTACCGCTATGCGCAACCGGTGACGCTCGGCCAACACCGGGTGCTGTTCCGTCCGCGCGACAGCCACGACCTGCGGGTCCTGGCGACCGACATGCAGGTGTTTCCCCCGCCGCTGGATATCCGGCTGATTCAGGATGCCTACTCCAACTCGGTAGCGCTGGTGCAACCGCAGAGCCCGGCGACAGAACTCAAAGTAGTGTCTTCATTCTCCGTGGAGCACACCGGTACCCGGGCGCTGGAGCTGCCACTGGATCCGGGCGCCAAGGAGTACCCCTTCAGTTACAGCGATGAAGAGAGGCTGGTTCTTGCGCACTATCTGAGCCCGTATTACGACGACCCGGACGATCTGCTCAAGAATTGGGCAAGTCAATTTATTCATTCCAGCGGGGCGACGGACACGCGCCAGCTACTGGTAGATATGACAGGTTTTATCCGCCACAACATGCAATACATCGCGCGTTTTGATGCGGGCGTGCAAACGCCCCATGAAACTCTGGCGCTGGGCAGCGGCACCTGCCGGGATTTTGCCACCTTGATGATCGAAGCGATACGCCACCTGGGATACGCCGCGCGCTTTGTGTCAGGTTATCTCTATACGCCCTGGCTGGATGGTGGGCCCGACGAGGTGGTGGGTGCCGGGGCAACCCATGCCTGGGTGCAGGTGTATCTGCCGGGTGCGGGTTGGATGCCATTCGACCCGACTAACAATCTCATTGGCGGGACAGATCTGATACGCGTCGGCGTCGCGCGGCACGCCAGCATGGCGTCGCCCGTAAGCGGCTCCTGGCACGGCTTTCCGTCCGACAACCTGGGTGAGCTGGTAGATGTGCAGGTGCGCAAGCGGCGCTAAGAGCTGCGCTCTCCAGATCGCTCGGGGTCCGCAGGTGACGGACGCAGTTCAGCGTTTCGCTTCTCACTGCCCGTGGTCGTAACCGGCGTAGCGGCAACAGCCGGGGGGCGTTTGCCCACTTTGCCGGGCGGCGGTGAGCCTTCAGCGGTGAAATCCGCTTCCGCCTGTTCAAGGGGTTTCGGTTTGGGCTTCGGATCGCGGGCTGGCGACTTATGCGGGGACATGCGGCTCACCTAAGCCCCCTCCTTGAGTTTGCGGTAGGTGCGGTCTGCCTCGGGGCCGCGATCCGTATCTTGCAGACCACGTGCAACGTCCCGATGCGCCTGCTGAACCGGCGGGCTGGTGATTGCACCGGTCATGCCAACCGATTCATCGCGTTCATGCGGCAACTTGGGGGTTGCCTTGCGCGGCAGCTGCAGGCGCGTGCGGGTGTTTACCGAGGTGGCCATGTCGCAGTTGCCGCCTAGGACTTGCCGAACTTTGTTTTTGCGCTGGCGATGCAGCTGGCCTTGGCGTCGCCTGCCAATGCGTCGCACTTTTCGGCTGCAACTTTGTAGTCGGCATCCCGTTTTTCCTGTGCGCCGTCCTTGCGGGCTTCGCCAACCTTGCTGGTCATCTTGGCGTCTGCCAGTGCTTTTGTCTCGGCTGCCTTGGCTTCCTTGACGCACACGTCTTTGGCGTTACCGGCCATATCGTCACACTTTTCCTTGGCTACCGCGTAGGTGGTTTCGGCTTTGACCTTCATCAGCTTGTTCTGGTCGGCGGGTTTGCCGGAATAAGCGAACTCGGCCTCGGCCAGTGCAACTTTTTCCTTGGCCTTGGCTTGTGCCTGGCAGACGTCCTTTGCATTTTTGGCAAGCGCGTCACAGGCGGCTTTGTCAGTCTTGTATTCGGCGCTGATGCGCGTTTTGGCCGTCTTGTGCGCCGCCTTGTCCATGTTTTGGGCTTGCGCAGGAGCAAAAACCAGCATTGCGGCGAGGGCCACGGTAGTTTTGATTGCAGTGGTGTATTTCATGGGTATTCCCTGGTGCAGTTGGTTAGGTTCAGTCTTCAAAATGCATGCCTTCGAACCGGTTAAAGGCATGTATGGTTGCCGCTTCGCGCATGACGAAACGGAGTGCCCATACGGCGCTGCCGAAAGCTGCGACAAGCGCGACGGCGACAAATGCTGGAATTGAAAACATCGTGTGTTCCTTCTAATGCTTGGGTCAGGCCCGCGGTTCGCCGTTTTGATTGACGGTGACCGTAGCGCCTGGTGGGTTGGTTAGCTGGACCCGATGGTCCTGGCCGCGAAAGTTATAGGTGACATCCCAAAGTGCCGGCTGCGTTTGCGCGGGCACCGTCTCGCACCTCTGTACGTCGCGTGTTGTGGGTTGTTGGTTGTTGCTGCGGCCCACAGTTGCACCGACGGCACCTCCGGCTACTGCGCCGCCGACGGTCGCGAGATCGCGCCCGCGTCCGTCACCAATCTGGTGGCCGAGAATCCCGCCTATCACGGCACCCAGAACGCCAGCGCCCACGTTGGAGCCACTTCGTTCCTGGGCTACCTGCTCGCGCTCTACCCAGCAACGCTGTTCAGGTGGACCGACAACAGCGCGAACCGATGTGACGTCTGCAAGATACAACCGCTCGTTACTACGCCTACGGGCGTCATAGGTGGCCATTGGCGCCGGCGCGTACCGCTCGTCGTCGATGTGTGCGTTGCGGCCGACCGTGCGCACGGAAGATACCCGATCATTCAGACCCATCGCCGCCAGCGACGGGTAATTTCCAGGACGCAGGATCACACAGCGACCGCTGAACCGCGCGTCTTCGCACACCTCCCAGCGCTCCCCTGCCACCACCACCGAGGAGGCGCGGTCATTAAAACCCTGGCGCTCGAAATTGCCCACCTGTTTGCTGGTGGTGAACGAGCGTCCGCTGAAACCCTCGCGTTCGTAGAAAGTAACCAGCGCCGCAGCGGGCATGGCAACTGCCATTGCAGCGAGCATCAACAGTTTCTTGAAGGGCTTCTTCATCCGCATGTTCCTTTGTGCCTTTGTAGCAGGGCATCGAAACGGTAGGTACCGTGCCCGTGAATTGGCAGCAGTGTCTGCTGGCTCAACAGACACGAACAGCGGACTGGACCCCCATTTCGGGTAGTAGATTTCCTACGCGCAGCAGCCTTCAAAGGCCGACAGCGCGCCACCACCTGCCGAAAGGCTCTGCAAAGTGCCTGCCACCAAAACCCTCACCCCACAGCGCGCTTCAGGGGCCTTGTCTTACGCTGATACTTCACGTCTTCTGATTCCCGCTATTTGTGAACACAAGCCCAATGCTGGTATGCCTGACACCACCAACACTTTGCTCGCTCCGCTTGCGCCGACGGTGCTGTGTACCCACCTTGACATCGACTGCGCGCTGGATTACCAGGTCGATGGGCCCAGCGAGTTTGTATTCCTGATCCATGCAGCCAACGAACACAGCCAGACCGTGCTCGACGAACAATTGGTGCTTGAGCCGCCGACCCCGTTTCACGCCTATGTCGATCCGCATTCGGGTAACCGGTTCCTGCGCCTGGAGGCGCAAGCCGGGACTTTTACCGTGAATTACCGCGCACTGGTCGAGCGTGTAGCCAAGGCACCAGACCCTTGCGCGCCCGAGGTGCCAGTGCGCCAGATACCTGATGATCTGTTACGTTTTCTAATGCCGACGCGGTATTGCGAATCAGACCACCTGGGGCAGGACTCCCAGCGGCTGTTCGGCGCGCTGCCGCAAGGCCATGCCAGGGTGCAGGCTATCTGTGACTGGGTACGCACCAACATCGAGTACCGGATCGGCTCCAGCAATGCCACCACCACTGCGCGCGACGTGTACCAGCAACGCGCAGGTGTGTGCCGGGACTTCGCGCACCTGGCGGTGACTTTTTGCAGGGCCCTCAACATTCCGGCCCGCCTGGTCAGTGGTTACGCGATTTTCCCCGACCCTCCTCCCG
>JANOCN010000085.1:0-4743 GCA_031412185.1 Betaproteobacteria bacterium
GACGCCATTGGCCCCGTTGCATTTGAACCGTCCGCTACCGATAGTTTTGAGGACCGGTGCGCGCAGGTACTGAAACGCAGCGCAACGCAGCGCGATGTTTTTTTCATGTGCGGCAACCGCGACTTCCTGGTCGGTGAGAAGTTCACCGGCGCTTGCGCTGTGCGTTGGCTGCCAGACCCGACCACCCTTGTCTTCGCCGGTCAACGCTGGTTGTTGTCGCACGGCGACGCCTTGTGCCTGGCCGACACCGACTATCTGCAGTTTCGCGCCCTGGTACGCAGCGCGGCCTGGCAACGCGACTTTCTGGCGCAGCCGCTGGAACAACGCAAGGCGCTGGCGCGCAACCTGCGCGCGCGCAGTGAAGCACACAAACGGGCCCACCCGGTGCTGGTCGATGTCGATACCGACGCGGCGGTGTCGTGGTTGACGAGCGCTGCGTGTACGACCCTGATCCACGGCCACACGCACCGTCCGGCCAACCACGATCTGGGCCGTAACCTGCAACGGATTGTGCTCAGCGACTGGGACCTGGAAACCCAGCCGCCGCGTGCCCAGGTGCTGCGTATCAGCATGCCGGTGCATCCGGCACCGGCGCGCGCAGAGCGGCTGGCGCTGGACGCGACCTGAAGCACGCCATGTTGCAGTGGTTACGCTCACTAGGTAGCGTCGGCAAGCGCCGTCCCGCAGAAATTCCAGACATCTTGTGGCGCGACACGCTGGCGAGTTTTCCTTTTCTGGCACGCCATGGCGCACCGTCCCTTGCGGGATTGCGCAAGATGACGCGTGCGTTTCTGGACCAAAAAGAGTTTCACGGCGCTGGCAATCTGCAGGTTACCGA
Source organism: Betaproteobacteria bacterium (assembly GCA_031412185.1). GTDB lineage: Bacteria > Pseudomonadota > Gammaproteobacteria > Burkholderiales > Burkholderiaceae_C > CAISIP01. The sequence goes on from JANOCN010000085.1 coordinate 839, forward strand.
CCAGATGGCAGTGGCCATCGCGGCACAAGCCTGCCTGCCGGTGTTGCGCATTGCTGCGCCGTACCGCGGTCTGGCCTGGTACCAGGATTTCGTCGGCATTGTGGTACACCCCGGTGCGGTTCGGGCAAAACGCGAACGCATCGACGACGCAGGCATCGTGCACGCGTACGAAGAGGTGTTGACCGGCGAAGCGATGCAGGACGGGCCAGTCACCCTGAGCTGGCAAGACGTGCGGGACGCCGGGCGCTCGGCCCACAGCGGCTACAACGTGGTGATCCACGAGTTTGTGCACAAGATCGACATGTGTGGTGGCGCTCCAGACGGCTGCCCGCCTGTGAGCGCCGGCTTCATGGGCCACGCCACTGCAGCACTGGCCCGCCAGGACTGGAGCCGCACGATCGACGCGGCCTACCTGGGCTTTTGCGACCAGCTCAGCATGGCCGAGCGTTTTGGCGGCGAGGTGCCCTGGCTGGACCCTTACGCCGCACACGCTATCGACGAATTTTTTGCAGTGGTGAGCGAAGCCTACTTTGTGAATCCAGATTTTTTCGCGCGCGATTTCCCCGCACTCGTGCCGATGTTCGACGCTTTCTTCAACCCGGCACCAGATTGATCTCATCGATCTGCCACGGGTCAAGAAACTGCTCGGCATAACGCAGGTAGATCTTCTCGGCCACGAACACATCGAACAGGTCCGGGTCGATGTGGCCGTTCTGCTTGAAACGCTGCATGATGCCCATCGCCTGCGACAGCTTCATGCCTGGTTTGTAGGGCCGGTCGCTGGCTGTGAGGGCCTCAAAAATATCCGCGATACCCATCACACGGGCCTGCACCGACATCTGGTCGCGCGTCAGCCCTTTCGGGTAACCCTTGCCGTCCATACGCTCGTGGTGACCACCGGCGTACTCGGGCACGTTGCGCAGGTGTTTCGGCCAGGGCAGTTTTTCGAGCATCTTGATAGTCGCCACGATGTGGTGGTTGATGGTGTTGCGCTCCGACTGGGTCAACGTGCCCGCACGAATGGTCAGGTTCTCCAGTTCCTCGGATGTCAGAAACTCGGTCTCGACGCCTTCCACATTTCGCCAAACGCGGCTGCCGGCGATCTGGCGCACCCGCTGCAAGGCCACATCGTTGGTACTCTCCGCGCCCACATTGGTGGCGCGAAGAAACTTCCGGTCGTCCTCGAGCGTGTCCATCTCGGAGCGGTAGGTGGCCCAGATGGCAGATTCCGCCTCCGGATCCACCTTGGTGCGCAGCGCGAGTTGCTGGCGCAAGGCGGAAATTTCGGCGTCGCGCTTGAGCACTTCGAAACGCGTGTCGATCAGTCCGATCCGGTCGAACAGCGTCTGCAGCTTTGTCGCCTTGTCGACCACATGCACCGGTGTCGTGACTTTGCCGCAATCGTGCAGCAGGCCGGCGATCTTGAGTTCGTAGCGGTCTCGGTCGTCCATCGTGAACGACGCCAGCGGGCCGACAGTGGTCACATTCACCGCCTCGGCCAGCATCATCGTGAGCGCCGGGACGCGCTGGCAGTGGCCGCCGGTGTAGTGCGACTTCTCGTCAATCGCCAGATTGATCAGGTTGATGAACGACTCGAACAATTCTTCGAGTTGGGTTATCAACAACCGGTTGGTCAGCGCGATCGCGGCCTGGGACGCCAGCGACTCCACCAGACTCTGGTCCGCCGCGGAGAAATTCACCACTTCGGTCGAACCGGGGCGCTGCGCGTTGATCAGCTGCAACACGCCAATCACCTCGCCTTCGTGGTTGCGCATCGGCACCGCCAGGAAGGACTGGGAGCGGTAACCGGTGCGTTCGTCAAAGCGCCGCGTGCCAGAGAAGTCAAAGTTGGGCTCGGTGTAGGCGTCTGCGATATTCACCGTCTGGTGGTGGATGGCGGCGTAAGCGGCCACCAGCGAGTCGTTGGGTGTGCCGTCTTCGGCCTGCAGCGGAAGATTCGGAAAGCTGATCGGATTGCCCGACGTGCCGCCCATCGCAATACGCAATGAATCGGTGCGCAGAATTTCGAAACGCAGCGACTTGTGGTCGTCGAGCATGCGGTACAAGGTACCGCCGTCCGCATTCGTGATGGCTTTGGCGGCCAGCAAAATGCTCTCCAGCAAACGCGTGATGTCGCGCTCTTTGGACAGCGAGGCACCGATTGCGTTGAGCTGCTCCAGACGACGCAGCAAATCATCCACTGAGTCCAATTTCCGCCTCCCGGACGTTGGCGGGCGTCGCGCCCGCATGACGAAGAGCCTACCCGTTCTGTGGCTTGAGCAGCACTTTCAGCACATTGCGCAGCCGCCGTTCATGGTTGGTGTCGAAAGCGCCAGCCAGCACCGAACCCACATCGCGGGTCCAGGTCTGTGCCGGTGCCGGGTCGTTGCGCCGCGTCAGCAGTTGCAACTGGAACATGCGCCGCGCTTCGATATGCTCGGCCGGGGTCGGCACTTCGGCCGCCATCTCCAGCCGCAGCAAGGCGGTGTCAGGGCTCGCTGCAGACGCTGCTGCACCCAATGCTTCCACCCAGGCGGCACGGGCTGCCGGCACAACGCGCGGCCCCAACTCCTGCGCCGTCGGCACTAGGGCCGGGTCGCGATTTTCCCAGGCCGCCAGCAAATGGGTCAAGGCTTCTCCGTGCGCCTGGGAAGCGAGCTTGCGCAGCGCGAGTTGTGCGCGTTCCAGTGCGTCGCGCTGGGCTCTGAAGGCTGTGTCTCCCAGGCGCGGCGTGGGTGTCCAATCAGGGCGCGGGCCACGGTCGTCGCGCGCATCAGTGCGGGCCGGGCCGCCACTGCGCGGTTCGCCGCGGCTGGCACCAAACGGCGCACGCGGCGCATCTTTGCGGTCGCCAAACTTGCCGCCGCGCCCCGGTGCTGCGGGCTCGGATTTTTTCATGCCGGGGCGGTCATCACCACGTACCGCCACCACCGGCTTGCGTGCCGGTTTCGCGGCCACCGGTTGCGATACTGGCTCCACCGACTCCTTCTGTTCCGGCACTGGCGCAGGTGTCTCCTGCGCTACGGCAGACTCAACCGACACCCCTTGCACCGGCGCACCTTGTTCCACCGCAGCATCAGACGCCGGGGCGGCAGGCAGGGCGTGCTGCGCCTGCGCAGCCGCCGCCTGCACAACACTTTGCGCACTCGCCTGGCCACGTAGGGCAGCATCCAGCCCCGCCATGGCAGCACGAATCTGCTGCGCATCGCCGCTCGCATTGGCGCCGTCCAGCAGCTTGGCAGCGTCCAGCACCAGCCGGTCGTGTTCGCCCAGTGCAGCTTCCGCCTTGAGACGTTCTGCAGTTTTGCGTTCGAACGCATCATCGACAGGTTTGCGGAACGCATCCCACAGCTTTTGCTCTTGCCTGCGATCCATCGGCACGGCATGCGCCTCGGCCTGCCAGCGCTGCTGCAGCGCCTTGAGCGCATCAACCCGCAGCACCGGTGCGGCGCCCAGCTCCTTGGCCTCTTCGATCATGGCCTGGCGTTGGGCGAGGCTGCGCTGTTGCAGCGCCTCCAGCGGTGCCGCGGCGGCGTCGATCGCTTCTTTCCAGAGTGGCTGCAACTCGGCAAACATCTTCTCGCCAACATAGCCGCCGTCGCGCCAGCGCTCGACGAACTGGTTCAGCACCCGGCCGAAACCACGCCAGTCGTCATCCAGCGCGGTGCTGTTAGCGGCCGCCCAGAGCTTGACTTCCTGGATCAGCGCGAGGCGCTGGACGCGATGCTCCGCAGACTCCGCCTTGATCTTGTCCAGCCAGGTCTCGACCACTTTGTGCGCGGCGTTGCAGGCTTCGTCGAAGCGTTTCCACATGGCATGGTTGGGCACACCACCCTGATCGGTTTGTTTCCATTGCTCGCGCAGGCCGCGCAGGGTTTCCTGCATCTTGCGCCCACCCATGGCCT